>URNU01000152.1 GCA_900549275.1 uncultured Collinsella sp.
CCGAGCCCAAGCCGAGCCGTGACGAGATGACCTTTGCCCAGCGCATGGTCACCTCCAAGGAGCCTACGGGCGAGAATGAGATCCCCGGCATGGCTCCGGCTCAAAAAATCATCATCGTGCTCGCCCTCATCGCGTTTATTGTCTTTATGGTCTACACGATCACGGGCAGCATGGGCCTGCACTAACCTGTTCGCGCCGGGCTCCATACCCGCACGTCCGCCTCGTCCAACCCTCAACTTCTGCACCACTCATCCGAAAGGTCGCCCCATGGCTTTGACCGATATCTCTCATCCCACCGACATTGCAATGCTCACCGATCTGTACGAGCTCACTATGGCCCAGGGCCTGTGGGAGAGCGGCAAGGCCAATGAGCAGGGTTGTTTTACCGCGTTTTACCGCGACCATCCCTTTGGTAGCGCCTACGCCGTCATGTGCGGTACCGCCGAGCTGCCCGAGCTGGTCGAGAACCTGCGCTTTACGCCCGAGGACATCGACTACCTCGCCTCGCTTCAGGCCCCGGCCGGCGGCGCGATGTTCAAGCCTGGATTCCTCGACTACCTGCGCGATTTTCGTGCGCATGTAAACATCGACGCCGTTCCCGAGGGCGAACTCGTCTTTCCGCGTGAGCCCATGGTGCGCGTCACCGGCCCCGCGCTGGAGTGCCAGCTGCTCGAGACGGCGCTGCTCAACATCGTCGGCTTCCAGACGCTTGTCGCCACCAAGACGGCGCGCGTGGTGCTGGCGGCGGACGGCCGTCCCGTGGCCGAGTTTGGCCTGCGCCGCGCCCAGGGTCCCGATGGCGGCCTGGCCGTCGCGCGCGCGAGCTACGTTGCCGGCTGTTCCTCTACGTCCAATGTGCTCGCCGGGCGCCGCTACGGTATTCCCGTCTTTGGCACGCATGCGCACAGCTGGGTGATGAGCTTCGATTCCGAGCTTGAGGCCTTCCGTGCCTTTGCCAAGTCGAGCCCCAAGAACTGTACGCTGCTTATCGACACCTACGATGTGCGCGAGGGCTGCGAGCATGCCATAACGGTCGCCAAGGAGATGGAGGCGGTGGGCGAGCGCCTGTCGGCTATTCGCATTGACTCGGGCGACCTCGCTAAACTCTCCAAGTATGTGCGCGGCCGTTTTGATGCCGAGGGCCTGCCCTATGTGGGGATCTCGGTTTCCAACGATCTGGACGAGTACACGATTCAGTCGCTGCTCGACCAGGGCGCGCCCATCGATAGCTTTGGCGTGGGTACCAAGCTCGCGACCTGCTACGACCAGCCGGCGCTGGGCGGTGTGTATAAGCTTTCTGCCCGCCGTGCGAGCGAGGCGGACCCGTGGACGCCGGTGGTCAAGCTCTCCGAGCAGCCCTACAAGCGCACGATCCCGGGCGTGCAGCGCGTGCGCCGCTATTACGACGGCTTTGGCGGCCCGATCTGCGACATGATCTATGACGAGGACCATCTGTCGGGGGAGGGCGCCGCGCGTGGCAATACCCTCGTGGCCGTGAACGATGCCGCGCTGGTTACCGATGTGTCCGAGCTCGAGTATCGCGAGCTGCTGGCGCCGATCGTGCGCGATGGCAGCGCCGTTGCCCCGCGCGAGAGCATTGAGGACGCACGCGAGCGTTGCACCTGGGCACTGGACCATCTGGATCCGGTCTACAAGCGCTTCCTGTACCCGCAGACTTATGTGGTGGGCATGGAGCAGGGCTTGGCACAGGTGCGCGACGAGCTTGTGCGCAAGAACATGGCCGCGGCTTCTGCCTTTCCCTGGGCAAAATGATCCCTTGGGGACGATCCCTTGGGGACGGAGGAAAACGGATCATTTTCTCGCCCGCCTGCTCAACATTCGATTGGTTTGACGTATGACGACTTCTTATAAAACGATGGTGGTAAAGATCGGTTCGTCCACGGTTGTGGGCGCCGACGGCAAGGTCAACCGCGCCTTTATCGGCGGGCTTGCCGATCAGGCCGCAACGCTGCGCAAACTCGGCTGGCGCCTGGTCGTGGTGAGCTCGGGCGCTATCGCCTGTGGCTATCCCGTGCTGGGCTTCGACCGCAAGCCGGTTGGCGATCTGCCGAGCCTGCAGGCCTGCGCCTCGGCCGGTCAGTGCATCATCTCGTCGGCCTACGACGAGGAGTTTCATGCGCGCGATCTGCTCACCTCGCTCGTGCTGCTCACGCGCCACGATACGGCCCGCCGCACATCCTACCTGCATGCGCGCGACGCCCTACTGCGCTTGGTGGAGCTGGGCGTGGTGCCGGTCGTCAACGAGAACGATACCGTTACCGTCGACGAGATCAAGTTTGGTGACAACGACACGCTGGCGGCGCTTGTGAGCTGCCTGGTTTCTGCCGATCTGTGCGTGACGCTCTCGGACATCGATGGCCTCTACACCGCCAATCCGCACGAGGACCCGACGGCTGAGTTTGTCCCGGTCGTGCATAAGATCGATGCCAAGATCATTGCCTCGGCAGGCGATTCTTCGACTTCGGTGGGCACGGGTGGCATGATCACCAAGATCCGCGCGAGCCGCATCCTGATGACGGCGGGCATTCAAAGCGTGATTTGCTCGGGCGAGGAGCCCGATGCGCTCGTGCGCCTCGCTCGCGGCGAGAGCGTGGGCACGCTGTTCGATCCGCCGGCGGAGCGTCTGGACATTGCGCCCCGCAAGCTGTGGATCGCACTGGGTGACAAGGCGCATGGTTCGGTGACGGTCGATGACGGCGCCGCGAAGGCGCTGGTCAGCCGTGGTTCTTCCTTGCTTGCGGTGGGTATTCGCGAGGTCGATGGCGCTTTTGCCGAGGGCGATGTGCTCGACGTGTGCGATTCGAGCGGTATGGTCGTCGCCCGCGGTATCGCCGAGGCCGATTCGGACGTGCTGGAACTTGCAGCCGGACGTCGCCAGGACCAGATTGCCGGCAACCGTCTGCTGGCAGACCTGGCCGAAAAGCCTGCGATCCACCGAGACAACTTGATTGTATTTGCTTAACGCCTCGACGCCGTGCGCCTTCGATCTGCAACTTGCATGGGGCAAAATCATCAGGGCAATTGTGTCCTGCTGCAGACATGTCTGGACTGGCTGCCACAAAATGGGCCCATTTACTACGTTTTATGGCTATCGGTAACCACACCAAGAATTGCAAAAATAAAACCGCAGGTAGAACGCCTGCGGTTTTCTCTATTTATGGTATGTGGTTTGGCCATACGGATAAAACGTAGTAGATGGGCCGTTTTCGTGGCGAAGGGCGTCATCCGACGCTCGGGTATTCGGCACTTGGGGACGTTCCTTTTGTGCCGGCAGGTGGGGACGCTCCTTGCTAGAAGATCCGGCGCAGGTCTCCGCGGTTGAGGGCTTCGTCGAAGAGGTGCTTGAATACCACGCTGCCGTGCAGACCGTCGTGCTCGAACTCGTTGGTCACCCAGGCATGCGAGTTGCCCACGCGGCTGAGCGTATCGAGCTGCAGGCCCGAATCCACGTACATGTCGTCGAAATATACCGCGGCCTGGAGTGGCACTTCGTTGCAGGCCAGGCGCTGCGGGTCGTAGATCTTGTCCCAGCTGGTGTCTTCCATCAGCAGATCCATCGCGGGCTTAAACGGCTTAAGTTCGGGCATCTGCTCGAACATCCACGGGAACATGGCCTCGCCGGTAAACATGAGCGGGCGCGCGAGCGTGTCGAACTCGGCGCGGTGTGCCTTCTCTTCTGCCGCGGCCCAGCGAATGGGCATGGTGTCGCCATCGGCGTAGATGAACTCCTGCAGCGTCCAGTACAGCGGATTCGTGTGCATGTTGGTGCGCTCAAAGGCGCGCATCAAAAAGCTATCGGATACCGAGGAGCCGCAGCTCAGCGTACCGTCGCCATCAACAAACGCGTGATCGATAATCCAGTGCATGCGCTCAAAGCTCGGCTTCATGCCAAAGTCGCTGCCCATGAGCTGCAGGCGCTCGACCGTCATCGGCGAGCCGTCGGGTAGCACGGGCTTTTCCTCCTCGAGGGCATCTGCCAGGGCCGCCACGCGCTCGACGTCGGCGGGGTAGCGGTCGTAATACTGCTGAGTCTTGGCGGCCATGCGCGGGAAGGTGTGCGCGTAGACCTCGCTGGCGCTCGCCGGCACGTG
>URNU01000153.1 GCA_900549275.1 uncultured Collinsella sp.
ATGGGCCTCATCACCGACGGCGAGCGTCCCGTGGCGCTGGCCGGCGTTATGGGCGGCATGGATTCCGAGATCGAGGACGACACCGTCGACGTGATGGTCGAGAGTGCCTGCTTCAACGCCGGTCGCACCTCGCACACCAGCCGCGACCTGTCGCTGATCTCCGATGCCTCCATTCGCTTTGAGCGTCAGGTCGATGAGACCGGTTGCGTGGATGTCGCCAACGTTACGTGCGCGCTCATCGAGGAGATCGCCGGCGGCGAGGTTGCTCCCGGCTATGTCGACGTTTTCCCCGCGCCCAAGACCATCGACAGCATTAAGCTGCGCCTGGCCCGCGTGCATGCCATCTGCGGTGCCGACATCGAGCCTGATTTTATCGAGCGCTCGCTCACCCGCCTGGGCTGCACCGTCGAGCGCGACGGCGAGGACTTTATGGTCACGCCGCCGAGCTTCCGCCCCGACCTGCCGCGCGAGATCGATCTGATCGAGGAGGTCCTGCGCCTGTGGGGTATGGGACGTGTGACGGCGACCATTCCGGCTGCCAAGAACCATATTGGCGGCCTGACCCGCGAGCAGAAGCTCACCCGCAAGGTTGGCGAGATCCTGCGCGCCTGCGGCCTCAACGAGACCACGACCTTTGGCTTTGCCGCTCCGGGCGACCTGGAGAAGATCGGCATGTCCACCGAGGGCCGCGGCTGCCCCGTGGTGCTTATGAACCCGCTGGTGGCCGAGCAGACCGAGATGCGCCGCTCGCTGCTGCCGGGTCTGCTGCAGTCTGTGGCCTATAACGAGGCCCACGGCACGCCCAACGTGCACCTGTACGAGGTTGGCAGCCTGTTCCACGGTCGCGAGAACGCCAGTCTGCCCAAGGAGACCAAGTCCGTGGCGGGTGTGCTCTCGGGCCAGTGGAGCGAGCAGTCCTGGAACATGAAGTACCGCAAGCTGCGTTTCTTCTTTGGCAAGGGCATTGTCGAGGAGCTGCTTGCCCAGTTGCGCATCGAGAAGGTCCGCTTCCGTCCCGTCGAGGGCGAGGGCTACGCTTTCTTGCAGCCGGGTCGTGCGGCCGAGGTTCTGTCCGGCGGCACCGTGCTGGGCTGGGTCGGCGAGATCCACCCCGAGGCGCGCGAGGCGATGGGCATCGATGAGGTCGTCGTTGCCTTTGAGCTCGATCTGGACAAGCTGATCAAGGGCGCCCGCAACCAGGAGAACTACCGCGAGTTCTCGCAGTATCCGGCTGTTGAGCACGATCTGGCTATCGTGGTCGATAACTCCGTGACCTGCGAGGATCTTGAGCGCCGCATTACCAGCGCCGGCGGCAAGCTGCTCGAGCGCGTGCGTCTGTTCGACGTCTATCGCGATCCCATCCGCATCGGAGCGGGCAAGAAGTCCATGGCCTTTGCGCTTACGTATCGCTCCGATGACCACACGCTCACCAGCGAAGAGGTCGAAAAAGCGCACCAGAAGATCGTCACCAAGGTGTGCAAGGGCGTAAACGGCGAGGTCCGCGGCTAGGTCCTGCATTGGGAGCACGGGGCCCCTCCACAGTTGCTGTGGGACCCTGCGTGACCGCGGTGCTCGACATAAGGCACCGCTGAGCCTGCATATATGACACGCGCATTACATAACGGCGTGCTGCTTTGTCGGCAGCGCGCCGTTTTGCTATGATAGCCCGCGGCGTGTTACGAATCCAACAATACGTAACACTGGCAAGGTGATTTAAGCGGCGTTGCAATTCCGTGCGCCGATAACCGGGAGGCGTACATGCACATTCCAGATAATTATCTGTCCCCGCAGACGGATGCCGTGCTGGCGGTGGCGATGGTGCCCGTTTGGGTTCACTGCATCAAGAAGGTGCGCGCCACGCTCGATCGCGAGCATATGGCTTTCCTGGGCATCTGCGCCGCATTCTCCTTTTTGCTCATGATGTTCAACGTGCCGCTGCCCGGCGGTACCACGGGTCACGCCGTCGGCGGCGCGCTCATCGCACTGCTGCTGGGCCCGGAGGCCGCGGCCATCGCTGTCTCGGTCGCGCTGGCGCTGCAGGCGCTACTGTTTGGCGACGGCGGCATCCTGTCGTTTGGCGCCAACTGCTTTAACATGGCCTTCGTGCTGCCGTTTGCTGCTGCTATCGTGTTCCGTGCGCTCAACAGCCGTCTGCACGACAAGAGCTGGGGCACCTCGGTTTCTGCCATCGTAAGCGGCTGGGTCGGCCTGTGCCTGGCGGCCCTGTGCGCAGCAATCGAGTTTGGTATTCAGCCGATGCTCTTCACGAATGCTTCGGGCGCTCCGCTGTACTGCCCCTTCCCGCTGTCCATTGCTATCCCTGCCATGATGATTCCGCATATGTTGGTTGCCGGCGTGGTCGAGGGCGTGGCGACGGCCGCGATTTACGGTTTCATTAAGAAGACGGCGCCGGGCGTTATCGTTGGCCCCGAGGCTTCCGACGGTCTGCTGGGCGCTGAGGACGCAGCCGCCAAGAAGACCTCGCTGGTCCCCACGCTCATCCTGGTCGCCGTGCTTGTCGTTGCCACGCCGCTGGGCCTGCTGGCCACGGGTGACGCCTGGGGCGAGTGGGACGCTGAGGGCGCCGCGACCGCCGTTCAGGAGGCTGGTGACGACAGCCTGCAGGCTTCGGTCGGTCTCGATGCCCCGACCTTTGCCGACGCGCTGCCCACGGGCGATTATCTGCAGGCCTATTCCGAGGAGCAGGGTCTTGGCTTTGCCGGCCAGGCTGCCATGTATATCCTCTCGGGCGTAATTGGTGTGGCGGTGCTCACCATCGTATTTCGTTTGATATCGCTGACGGTTAAGGAAAGCGGGGCTCATGGCGACGGTCGAGCTGCCTAGCTGGCTTGCGGTCGAGCAGCGTTACGAGCCCACGGGCGCTCGGCATCGCGTAATGCAACAGAACGTCCTACACCTGGCGAGCCTGCTTGAGCGGGTTCGCCTGGGCGGCGGCGCACACGAGGGCGGGTCGATGGTCGATCTCGCCCTTTCTTCCGTTTCGGCGCCGGTGCGTTTGGTGGGGATGTTCATCTGCATCCTGTGCGTGTGCCTGGCGCAGAGCCCGCTGTACCTGATGCTGATGGCGGCGATCGCGTTGGTGCTGGTCGCGGTGCGCCCCGTACGCGGGCTGCGCGCTACCTTTATGCCGGCGTTGGCTGCTGCGGGGTTTGCCGTGGTTCTGGCGCTGCCTGCCCTGCTGCTGGGCGCTTCTGCCACGGGCGCCATGCTCAAGATTGCGCTCAAAACGTTCATTAACGTGTCGCTGGTACTGGGCGTTTCGTGGACGCTCACGTGGAGTCGCATGTCGGCGGCGCTCAAGATGCTGCACCTGCCCGATGAGGTCATCTTTACGTTTGATATGGCACTCAAGCATATCGAGGTGCTGGGACGCACGACGCACGATCTGTGCGAATCGGTTATGCTGCGCAGCGTCGGCCGCGCGCCTGAGGGATTTTCGCGTACCGATTCGATCGCGGGTATTATGGGCACGACCTTTATCAAGGCGATGGAATGCAGCCGCGCGATGGACGAGGCTATGCTGTGCCGCGGCTTTGCCGGCGTGTATCCGTCGCCTGCACGGAGCGGCTTTGGCTTGCGCGATGCCGCTTACGCGGCCGTTGTGGCGTTGCTCGCCGTGTTGTGCACGGTGTTGTAGCGCGGACGGTCGAACCGTCGATGTGAGTAGGGAAGGGCGACGTTTTGGCAAACGATATGAATAACGCGATGGGTGCGAGCGGTGCTGCCGGCGCCGAGGTCACTCCGCTCATCGAGTTTCGCGACGTGGTGTTTTCCTATGCGGGTCATACGGTGGTCGATGGCGTTTCGCTGCAGGTGGACCGTGGGGAGCTCGTTGCGCTGCTCGGCCCCAACGGCTGCGGCAAGACCACGATCATGCGGCTCATCAATGGCCTTGAGCTTGCGGACGCGGGTGCGTACCTGTTCGACGGGCATGCGGTCGATGCGGCATATCTCAAGGATTCCGCGACGGCCCAGCGGTTCCATCAGCGCGTGGGCTTTGTGTTCCAGAACGCCGATGCGCAGCTCTTTTGCGCCACAGTCGGCGAGGAGGTCGCGTTTGGTCC
>URNU01000154.1 GCA_900549275.1 uncultured Collinsella sp.
TGACCGATTGCGCGGTACTTTTCGTAGCGGAGGTTTGTGAGGGTCGCGTCGTCGAGCCGCCCAAGCGTATCGAAGGCATCAAATGCCGAGGACATGACGGCACCGGCGATCTCCTCATGCGACAGGCCCCTATCGTCGACAATGCCGTCGATGATGCCGAGCGCCAACAGATCGGGGGCCGTGAGCTTAAGAGCCTCGGCGGCCTCATTCGCGCGCTCGGTATCCTTCCACAGGATCGACGCACAGGCCTCGGGGCTCACGACCGAATAGGCCGAGCTCGAGAGCATCAGGATGCGGTCGGCCACGGACAGCGCCAGCGCGCCACCAGAGCCACCCTCGCCCGTCACCACCGAGACAATCGGCGTCTTAAGGCCGCTCATCTCCATGAGATTCTGGGCAATCGCCTCGCCCTGGCCGCGCTCCTCGGCACCGATGCCGCAAAACGCGCCCGAAGTATCGACCAGGCACAGAACCGGTCGACCAAACTTTTCGGCCTGGCGCATAAGGCGACGCGCTTTGCGGTAGCCCTCGGGATGCGCCATGCCAAAGTTGCGGCGCATACGCTCTTTGGTCGTGGTGCCGCGCTCGATGGCGATGACCGTTACGGGGCGTCCGTCTTTCCAGCCGATGCCAGCCACCACAGCGGCGTCGTCGCCAAAGTAACGGTCGCCGTGCAGCTCCACAAATCCATCCAGGCCCAGCGAGATCATCTCACCCGCCGTGGCGCGATCTGCCGAGCGGGTCTGCTTGACAATCTCGAGCGCGGTTTTTGGTGCCGTCGAGCGCTTGAACAAGTGTCCCAGCTTTTTGCCGCGGCGGCCCGTATGCAAGATCTCATGCGGTGCCCCCAGGCCGGGCGCGTGCCCTTCGTGCAGTGCCAGCAGCTCGCCTACCGTGAGCGCAATCTCGCCACGTGGAACGCCGGCATCGCAAAAGCCGTGCTCCAGCAAAAACTCGGAGCGCTGGAATCCCTTGGGCAGACGCTTGTGCATGTTCTGCTCGATCACGCGCGGGCCGGCAAATGCCGTCAGGGCATCGGGCTCGGCCAGGATAATGTCGCCCTCCATGGCAAAGCTCGCGGTTACGCCGCCAGTCGTGGGGTCGGTGAGCACCGTGATATACAGACCGCCCGCCTCGTCGTGGCGCCTAACCGCCGCAGAAATCTTGGCCATCTGCATAAGCGATGTCACGCCCTCCTGCATGCGTGCACCGCCCGAAACGGTAAAGCCGACAACTGGCAATCCCAGCTCGGTCGCACGCTCAAAAGTGCGACAGATCTTCTCGCCCACCACGGAGCCCATCGAACCCATCATAAAGTTGGCATCCATAAAGAAGAGCGCGGTATCGCAGCCGCAGATTTTACCCCTGCCGCACACAACGGCATCGCGCTCGCCCGAACGCTCGACCGCGCCCTTGAGCTTGTCGGCATAGCCGGGAAACGAGAGGAAGTCCTCCGACGCCAGATTGGCATCCCATTCCTCAAACGTGCCCTCGTCGACCGTCATGCGCATGCGCGCGCGGCCGCTCACGCGAAAGTGTTTGCCACAACGAGGGCAGACCTCGAGGTTGTCGTGCAGGCGCGCCTCATCGATCACACGGCGGCACTCCGGGCACTTGATAAACACGTGGCGCGCGGGAAACTCGGCGCACGACTCGGTCATCGGCCCCTCGAGGACGTTGACCGTCTTCGCTTTTCTATTCATCAGCATAGAGATGCCCCATCAGATCGGTGTGGTACATGCCCGACAAGAACTCATCGTTTGCCAGCACGTCGAGCTGAAGCTCGCTGTTTTCGCTCACGCCCTCAATCACGAGCTCGCCCAGGGCCGAGCGCATCTTGCGAATGGCGCCGTCGCGCGTAGGCGCACACACGATGAGCTTGCCGAGCATGGAATCGTAGTACGGCGGGACTTTCGCACCGGTAAACATGGCGGAATCCCAGCGCACGCGCGGACCACCCGGCACACGCAACGCGGTAACCGTTCCGCATGACGGCAGAAAGTCCGGCGTTTCGGCATTGATGCGGCACTCCATGGCGTGGTTGCGGACCGGCATGTCCTCCTGCTCAAAGGGCAGAGGCTGGCCGGCCGCCACGCGCAGCTGCCACTTGACCAAGTCGGTATCGGTCACAAACTCCGTAACCGGATGCTCCACCTGCAAGCGCGTGTTCATTTCCATAAAGTAGAAATTGCCGTCGTCCGAATACAGGAACTCGATGGTACCGGCTCCTTCGTAGCCGACGGCACGAGCCAGGTCACGCGCCGCCTTGTGCATGCGAGCACGAATGTCGTCGTGTCCGTCGAGACACGGTGCGGGGCTCTCCTCGATCAGCTTTTGGTTGCGGCGCTGCACCGAGCACTCGCGCTCGCCGAGCGAAAACACATGGCCCTGCTTATCGGCCATAATCTGTACCTCAACGTGGTGCGCCGGCGCGACGAACTTCTCCATGTAGCACTCGCCGTCGCCAAAAACGGCCTCGCCCTCGGCGCGCGCCTCGACAAATGCCTTTGCCGCATCTTCCACGCGCTCGACCTTGCGAATGCCGCGACCGCCACCGCCTGCACGCGCCTTGATGAGCACGGGGCAGCCGATGCGCTCGGCCTCGGCCGTTGCCTCCTCGGGGCTTTTGAGCAAATCGCAGCCCGGCACGATGGGCACGCCCGCCGCGGCAGCCGTTCGACGCGCGGCGTCCTTGTCGCCCATGTTGTCGATCACCTCGGCCGAAGGACCGACAAACGCCAGGCCATACTTGTCGCAGTCGCGCACGAAGCTCGCCTTCTCGGAAAAGAAACCATAACCGGGATGAATTGCCTTAGCTCCCGACTTTACGGCACAGGTGAGCACGGCATCGTCGTTGAGGTAGCTCTCGGCAAGACGCGGGCCGCCAATGCAATACGCCTCGTCGGCAAGCTGCACGTGCAGCGCGTCCGCATCGGCCGTGGAGTAGACGGCGACGGTCTTGATGCCCATATCGCGGCACGCGCGGATAACACGGACCGCGACCTCGCCGCGGTTGGCGATGAGCACTTTGTCGAACATGAAGCCTTCCTTAACTTTCGTGCATGAGTGCAAAAGACATATCGGCGCGACAGCAAACCTCACCGTTGACGCTCGCAGTACCCGTCGCAAAGCGGAACGGCCCGCGCGCACGCGTGATGGAGCACACCAGATCCACCGTGTCGCCCGGGCGCACCGGACGCTTAAAGCGCACCTTGTCCAGACTCGTGTAGAACGGTGTCGCACCGCGAGCTTCCTCATCGCCCATCAGCAGCACGCAGCAGTTCTGGGCGAGCATCTCGCACTGAATCACGCCGGGGACGACCGGGTTTCCCGGAAAATGCCCCTGCAAAAAGTACTCGTCGCCCGTAATCGTGATCTTGCCGTGGGCCTCGTTGCCCACCAGCTCGGCTTCGTCGAGCAAAAGCATCGGCTCGCGATGCGGCAACAGTTTCTTGAGCTCTTCTTTGTTCATGGATATCACCTATCCGATCCTCATGAGGCAGCTGCCAAACTCCACGAGGTCGCCGTCGGCCACGCAGATCTCGAGTACCTCGCCATCCGCCTCTGCCGTCACCTCGTTGAGAACCTTCATGGCCTCGATGATGCAGAGGGTCTCGCCGGCCTTGACCTTGGAGCCCACGTGCACAAACGGCTCGTCGCCCGGCGCCGGGGCAGCATAGAAAACGCCGACCATGGGAGCGGTCACCTCGGTGCCCTTGGGCTCAGATGCGGCGGCAGGCGCCTGCGCGGCGGGCTCCGGTGCGGCGGCAGGCATGGCGACAGGAGCCACCGCCGGAGCAGTCACGGCACCCGGCATAGGCACGGGCACGGCAACCGGCTGTGCTGCACTCGCGCGCTCGAGCTCGACCGCGGTGCCATCGGGCTCCTCAACGCGCACGCGCGTGAGGCCGCGGTCCTCCATCACATCGGCTATCTCGGCAAGTCTTTTGGAATCCATGCTCTAGCTCCTCGTATATCTACGCAGCGCGATGGCGGCATTGTGTCCGCCAAAGCCCAGGTTGGTCGAAAGCGCCCAGGTAAGGTCGGCGCGAACCGCGCGATTGGGCGTGTAGTCAAGATC
>URNU01000155.1 GCA_900549275.1 uncultured Collinsella sp.
CGTTATGTGTTCATTTGCCATGCCGTGGATGGTTCGCCTGCCTTTGGGCATAAGAACCATCGAGAACATCGGCACATCAGCAAAGGAGAACATTATGGCGAAATTCTTTAAGGACTCCGACGGCAAGCTCATTGCCGCCCTTGGCGACGGCGTTGCGACCCCTGCCGGCTGCACGGAGCTGACGGCAAACACCGAGGATGCGGCGCACGAGAAGCACGTGCCTGTTGTCGAGATCGAGCGCGACGGCCACGTTATTCGTGCGCGCGTGGGCTCGACGGAGCACCCCATGCTGCCCGAGCACTACATCGAGTGGATCGCGCTTGAGGCCGAGGGCCGCCTGGAGATCCATTACCTTGAGCCCGGCATGAAGCCCACGACGTTTTTCGCTGGCGGTTCCAAGACCGGTACCGTCTATGCCTACTGCAACCTGCATGGGCTGTGGTCCGCGACGTTCTAGGAGCGCGCCCCCGCTCGGGGTATCATAGCTAGCATATGCACATGCGAGCGCCGGCTGCATTATGCGGCCGGCGCTTTTACTACGACAACGACGATTTACGACGGAAAGGGCTGGGCCATGAAGCTCGCACTTGCACAGATCGATATGCGCCTGGGTGATATTGAGGGCATCTGCGGCCGCATCGAGGACCAGGCTCGCCTGGCTCATGAGCGCGGCGCGCGCATGCTGTGCGTTCCGGCTCCACTCTTTATGGGCGCCATGCCCGGTGGCCTGGTGGGCGCTGCCGATTTTGAGCACGATATGCTGACGGGTCTGACGGGCGTTGCCGAGCGCATCCAAGAGCTCGATATGATCTGCATCGTGCCCGCTGCGGTTTCGTTTGAGGGCCAGCCCCTGCTTGACTATATGATGCTCAAAGACGGTCGCGTGGTGCCCGCGCGCACAAGCATCGCCCTGCAACGTGGCGAGAGCAACGACGCGCGTTGGGCGCCTCCGGTGTTTGACGTGGACGGCGTGCGCTGCGCCGTGGTGTTTGACCTGGACCGCGAGCTCGAAATGCTGCCGACCGGTGTCGACCTCATTGCCTATTTCCAGTTCAACGCGTTTGACATGACCGACCGCGAGACAGCTGCCGTCGCCGCCGTGCGCAGCGGTGCCTACCGCAAGATCGCGTCCAAGCGCAGCGTATGGTTTGCCTGCATGGCGCCGATCGGTGCCTATGACGAGTCGGTGTATACCGGCGGTTCGTTTGTGCTCGACGACTGCGGTCGCGTGGTGGCCCAGGCGCCGTGTTCTGAGGAGAGCCTGCTGGTTCAGGAGATTCAGCGCGGCGTGATGCTCGATGCCCTGGAGGACCATGAGCTGCCCCAGTTTCGCTCCGAGGAGTGGCTGTGGCAGGCGCTGGTGCTTGCCGTGCGCGACAATGCCCGCGCCCGCGGTGCGTCGCGTGCCGTGGTGGCGCTCGAGGGCGATTTGCCGTCGTCCCTGTTGGCGGCACTTGCCGTCGATGCCTTGGGTCCGCGTAATGTGATTGGCCTGGTGCTGGGGCGCAATCGCATCTTTACGCCGGCGCAGGAGGAGGCCGAGGCCGCCCGTTGTTCCGCTGTTCGCTCAATCGCCGAGCGCTTGCACATTCGCACTGTCGAGCGCGATGCGCCGGATGCGGCGCGCGTGCTCGATCGCGACGTGTCGGCGGGCGATGCCGAACGCCTGCGTTCGCGTGCGCTGGGCCTGATGCTCGAGGATACGGCGCTCGAGCTGGGCGCTATGGCGCTGAGCCCGCTTTCCAAGACCGAGTACGCGCTGGCGGCGCCCGCGCTTTGCGGTGGCTACCAGGGAGATTATGCGCCCTTTGGCGATGTGTATCTGTCGACGCTCGAGTTTGTGGCACGCGTGCGCAACCGCGCCTCGGCCGTGGTGCCCCAAGAGCTCGTGACGCTCAACGCGGTAGAGGATTGCATGGATCGCGTACTGGCGCAGGCGCTCTCGACGCTCGCCGGTCCGGTTGACATGCTCGATCGTGCGGCACAGCTGCTTGGCGGGCTTGAGCCGGGCGAGGTCGATGGTGCGCTTGAGTCGCACGTAGACCGCAATCGACCTTTCGACGACATCCCGATGGCCGCCGCCAAGCCCGAGGTCTGCTCGCTGCTGCTGATGCTCGTGCGCCAGGGCGAGGCCGCCCGCCGCATGCTACCGACGGCGCCGATCGTCTCGGCCCGTTCATTTGTCGAGCGCTCCTGGCCGTACATGCTCGCGTGGTCCGATCTGGGGCTCAACGGTAAGGAGCGCATGACGGTTGATTCGCTGGCACGCGCCGAGGTGCGCCGCTTTGCCGACGACGACACGAGTGACCGTATGCGCGGCGAGATGATGGGCATACTGGGCGAGCTGTTGGGTATTTCGCCCGAGCAGATGGAGGAGCTGCGCTCCGAGGACGGTCAGCGTCGTTTGCACGAGGGAATGAAAAAGTTCGAGGGCGAGGTCCAGGACGCCATCGACAAGATGATGGGCGGCCAGGGCGGACCACAGGGTGGGCCCCAGGGCACGCCGATGCCGCATCCGCCGGTTGACCCGAGGCAGTTCCCATTCTTCAGCCAAAACTAACTATGGGATGGGATTCGCTTCCAACCCCGATACTTCAACTAAGCGTCTTGGCCCCGTTGTGTTATTCTAGAACAGACGTTCGTGAATGATGCGCGGGGCCTTGCCTTGCGCTGTGCTTGTGACGAGGGGAGGTCGGCTTGGTCATTTTGGGTATCGACCCCGGTTTGGCCCATACGGGCTGGGGGATTATCGAGGAGCGACGTGGCGAGGTTCGCTGCCGTGCCTACGGTTGTATCGAGACCAGCGCGGGCAGCCCGCTCGCGGTGCGCCTGTCGCATATCGCCCGCGACCTCAAGGGCGTCGTCGAACGCTACCGTCCCGATACCGCGGCTATCGAGAGCATCTACTTTGGCGCTAACGTCCGCTCGGCCATCCCCACGGCGCATGCCCGCGGTGCCGCGCTCGTGGCGCTTTCGGAATGCACGCTCGAGATTGGCGAATACACGCCCATGCAGATCAAGCAGGCCGTGGTGGGCACGGGCGCTGCAGATAAACGGCAGGTTGCCTACATGGTGCGTACGCTCACGCAGCTCGATCACGACCCTCACCCAGACCATGCCGCCGATGCGCTGGCCTGCGCCATCTGTCACGTTAACCTAAGCCGCACCCGGGCGCTTACCGGCGGCGAGTTCTATCAACAGAGAGGAACCGGATACTGATGATCTCCCAGCTCCATGGAACGCTTGTCGAGGCCACGATGAGCTCGGCCGTCGTCGATGTATCGGGCGTGGGCTTTGAGCTCGGTATTTCGGGCAGCACTGCCGCCACGCTGCCTACGCCCGGCGGTGAGGTTTGCCTCTATACCCGCATGCAGGTGCGCGAGGACGCCATGACGCTCTTTGGCTTTGCCTCCAAGGACGAGCGCACGATGTTCGATCGGCTCGTTTCCGTGTCGGGTGTTGGTCCGCGACTGGCACTTGCCGTGCTTTCCACCTATACCGTGGGACAGCTGTATTCCCTGGTAGTGGCCGAGGATGACAAGGGCATGGCCAAGGTGCCCGGTGTGGGCAAAAAGACCGCTCAGCGCCTCATCTTGGAGCTCAAGAGTACCTTTGCCAAGGACAAGGGCTTCGTTCCGGTCGACGTGATTCCCGGCCAGGTTGCGATGCCGGTCCCCGCCGCCGCTCCCTCGGCGATCGACGACGCCCGCGCGGCGCTCCTCTCCATGGGCTTTAGCCCGCAGGAGACCGAGGTTGCCCTGAGCGGGTATGATGGGCAGGATATGCGTGTCGAGGATCTGCTCGGCGCGGCGCTTAAGCGACTCGGAATGGATGCGTGATGTGGGAAGCCGATGACTCTCAGGACCTGTGGGCGACGCCCGGCAGCTCGCCGGCGGCATCCATGGCGCACGGTGAGCGCATGGTGGGCTCGGAGCTGACGCCCGAAGACCTCGATGTCGACCGTACCCTGCGTCCCCAGCGCCTGGACGACTACTGCGGTCAGGAGCATATCAAGCAGAGCCTTCGCGTGCTGATCGAGGCGGCGCAGAGCCGTGGCGAGACGCTCGACCACGTGAT
>URNU01000156.1 GCA_900549275.1 uncultured Collinsella sp.
GCCGCTGATGTTTTGTTGCAGGGCTTGACCCCGGGCGTCGATGCACCTATTGTTTCCACCGGTATGCAAGACCTCGTGACCATCTGCTCCTACGATGTCGAGCGTCAGAATCAAGCATGCGAGGACGACGAGGGCCGACTCGTCAGCCCCATACCTGTGCGAACTTGTGGATTTGCTCCACATACTCGTTGACGGGGGTATTATCGCCTGCTACTATATTCGGCTGTTGCACTAACTGATGCATGAAGGGCAAGTAAACATGTACGCAATCGTTAACACGGGCGGCAAGCAGTACAAGGTCGCCACCGACGATGTCATCACCGTCGAGAAGATCGAGGGCAATGAGGGCGACAAGATCACCCTGCCGGTTATCTTCCTCAACGATGGTAAGAAGATCGTCACCGATCCCGACAAGCTGGCCAAGGCCAAGGTTACCGCTCAGATCGTTGAGCAGTTCAAGGGCGAGAAGCAGCTGGTCTTCAAGTTCCACAAGCGTAAGCGCTATCGTCGTCTGAAGGGTCACCGTCAGCAGCTCACCAAGCTGAAGATCGTGAAGGTTCAGGCTACCTCCCGCGCCAAGAAGGCTGTCAAGGCAGAGGCTGAGGCTGTTGCCGAGGCTCCCGTCGCCGAGTAGATTACACTCGTAACGAAAGAGTAGGTATACACAATGGCACACAAAAAAGGACTCGGTTCCTCCCGTAATGGCCGTGACTCCCGCGGTCAGCGCCTTGGCACGAAGCGCTATGCCGGCCAGACGGTAACCACGGGCACGATTCTCGTCCGTCAGCACGGCACGCACATCCATCCGGGTGAGAACGTTGGCCGTGGCAAGGACGACACGCTGTTCGCGCTGGTCGACGGTACCGTTGAGTTCCACAAGGGTATCAAGCACAGGGTCAGCGTACGCCCGCTCGCGAACGCGTAATTCACCCTTCATAGAGCACATATGTGGGAGGCACTTGAGTTTTAGGATTCAAGGGTCTCCCTCTTTTTTGTAGGAGGCGATTCTGTTGTCACAGTTCACCGATATCAGCCGAATTAACGTTTGCGGCGGCGACGGCGGAGCCGGATGCATGTCGTTTAGGCGCGAGGCATTTGTTCCCAAGGGCGGCCCCGATGGCGGCGACGGCGGTCGTGGCGGCAACGTCGTCATCCAGGCCGACGCTCAGCTTTCTTCGCTGATCGATTACCGCTTTAAGCATCACTTTCGTGCCGAGCGCGGGACGCATGGCCAGGGTGCCCGCCGCAACGGCAAAAGCGGTGAGGACCTGATATTGAAAGTCCCCATGGGCACCGTAGTCCGCGAGCTCGATCCCGAGACGCAGACCCCGATGTTCGAGATTGCCGACCTGGTGCACGACGGCGAGCGCGTTGTCGTGGCGCCCGGTGGTGCCGGAGGTCTGGGCAATACTCACTTTGTGACGTCGGTGCGTCGCGCGCCCGCGTTTGCCCAGCTAGGCGAGCCGGCCGAGGAACACTGGATCGAGCTCGAGATGAAGCTTATGGCCGATGCCGCGCTCGTGGGCTTTCCCTCGGTGGGCAAGTCCTCGCTCATCGCGCGTATGAGTGCCGCCCGTCCCAAGATTGCCGACTATCCGTTTACCACGCTTGTGCCCAACTTGGGCATGGTGCGTGCCGGCGAATATTCTTACGTCGTTGCCGACGTCCCCGGTCTTATCGAGGGCGCTAGCGAGGGCAAGGGCCTGGGTCATCAGTTCCTGCGCCATATCGAGCGCACTGCTCTGATTATGCATGTCGTCGATATGACGGGCGGATTTGAGGATCGCGATCCGGTCGAGGACTATCGCATTATCAACCGTGAGCTCGAGCAGTATGGTGCCGAGCTTTCGGAGCGTCCGCAGATTGTCGTCGCCAACAAATGCGATGCCCCAGGCACGGCCGACAAGATTGCCGACCTTAAGCGTGCGGCGCTCGACGATGGCCATATGTTCTTTGCCGTTTCCGCCGTTACGGGTGCCGGTCTCAATACTTTGATGCTTGCCGTGGGCGAACAGGTGGCTAAGCTTCGCGCCGAGCTGGCGGTCTCTGATGAGCCGGTCGATCTGCGCGACGATGAGTGGGAGCGCCGCCGTCTGCAGCGCGAGAAGCGGTTCCGCATTGTCCAGGAAGAGCCCGGCGCCTTCCGCGTGGTCGGCCGCGCCATCGAGCGCATGGTCATCCAGACCGACTGGGAAAACGAGGAAGCTGTCATCTACCTGCAGCATAAGTTTTCCCGCATGGGTGTCGACGACGCGCTCGAGAAGGCCGGCTGCCGTGCCGGCGACGAGGTCCGCATTTGCCAGCGCGCCTTTGACTTTGAGGGCGCCGAGGACTTCTCGGAGTTTGAGGGCGCCGAGGACTTCTCGGAGTTTGAGGACGAGCTCGAGGATGCAGGCGTTGAGGTTATTGACGTAGCGGCTGAGGATGCGGACGTGGTCGATGCCACCGAGGGCTCCGAAGGCACTACCGAAGCCGACGTTGTTGAGACCCCGGAGGGCGAGTAAGCCATGTCGCTGCGCGGTGGAATCGGATTGCCTGAACTTCCCATCAAGAATGGGCACGAGTTTCGGCTTGGCATTATGGGCGGCACCTTTGACCCGATTCATTACGGGCACTTGGTTACTGCCGAGCAGGCTCGCGAGTCACTCGACTTGGACGCTGTGCTTTTTATGCCGGCCGGCTCTCCTGCCTTTAAGCTCGACAAACCGGTGACGCCTGCTGAGGACCGTTATGCCATGACGGTCCTCGCGACCGCCGCGAACCCGGCCTTTTTGGCAAGCCGCTTCGAGATCGATCGTCCGGGTGTCACCTACACAGCCGATACGCTGCGTGCCCTTCGCGAGTTTTACCCGCCACAGGTGAAGCTTTACTTTATTACGGGTGCCGATGCGATTATCGATATTGTGACCTGGCACAATGCAGATGAGATTGCCGAACTGGCAACCTTTATTGCTGCGACGCGTCCCGGCTTTGACATCGATACGGCCCGGGCGCGGATTAAGGAATCGGGGCTGCCGTTCGACGTTCGCTATATTCAGATTCCGGCGCTGGCGATTAGCTCGACCAACATTCGCAAGCGGGTTGCCCGCGGCATGAGCGTGCGCTATCTTACGAGCGAGTCCGTGCTCGGCTATATCCGTAAACGCGGTCTGTATGCCGATCTTGGGCAAGACGATTTTGATTGATGGGGGAGAACGTTGTCGGTAGAAGATCAGTTTGAGGGCGACGAGCGCGCGCTCTTGACGCGTATCCACGAGTTGCTCGATGTGCGCATGAAGGATAAACGTAAGCGCTACGTGCATTCGCTCGGGGTTGCCGAGACTGCGCTGCACCTAGCCGAGGTATACGGCGTCAACCGCTTTGATGCCGCAGCCGCCGGCCTGATCCACGACTGGGACAAGGTACTCTCCGACGACGAGCTAGTCACGCGCGCTCTGCATTATGGCATTAAAATTGCCGGCTCTCCGTCTGCCGCGACGCCGCTTTTGCATGGCCCGGTTGCTGCCTATGAGCTTCCGCAGCTTTTTCCCGAGCTGTCGCCTGCGGTCTTTCAGGCTGTCGACCGTCACACCGTGGGCGCTTGCGACATGACGCCGCTCGATATGGTGGTCTTTGTGGCCGATGCCATCGAACCTAACCGCCATGGCGATTATGCCCATGCGCTGCGCAAGATGGTGGGGAAGTCCTCGCTTGACGAGTTGTTCTTCTCCTGTTTTGCGCAGGGTCTGGTCTATGTGATCCAGACCGGGCGTTATCTTTATCCCACGGCTATTTCGATTTACAACCATTACGCCCAGCTGCACTAGCTCGGGCTGTCTAGAAAGAGGTATTCCATGGCCGACGAGACCATGACCGACGAGCAGATTCTTGAAGGTGTGGAGCACAAGAGTTTCGTTGCCACGTCCGACCGCACCGCTGCCTCGCTGTCCGCGAGCGGTGTTGCCGCCGAGGATGTCGCCCGCGCCGCCGCGCAGGCCGCCTACGACAAGAAGGGCGAGGACGTTCAGGTGCTCGACCTGACTGAGCTTTCCGATGTGTGCGACTACTTTGTCATCGCTACCGGCACCAACAACCGCC
>URNU01000157.1 GCA_900549275.1 uncultured Collinsella sp.
TGTTTGCCCTGCTGACTGCGCTGGTTGTTCTGAGCGTGCTGAGGCTTTTTTGCCACGATCCCTCCCGGTGTTTGTATGCTGCACGTAATTGTAACCAGTCTTTTTGGGACGGGGCTAAAAAGACTGGTGGAGTACATGAGCTGGCGGATCGGCGCGTCGATGCGGGTGTTGTTTGTTTCCAGACTGTGTATCTGCGCGTTGGAGAACCCGTCTCGCGCGCACGCCATGTTGTCAATGGGTTACAGTATGAACGGCGGCTATGTTTCCGCCAACGCACGAGAGAGTCGTCAACAAGGAGGATGCACGACGATGCAGCGTGCCAAACAGATATCGGAGTCCATCGAGCTGGGCATCATCTTGGCGCTCGCCGGTGGCTTTATGGATGTGTATTCGTACATTGGGCGCGACCATGTTTTCGCAAACGCGCAGACGGGCAACATCCTGCTCGTGGGCGTGAGCATCTCGGAGGGCAACTGGACGCTGGCGGGACGCTACTTCTTCCCCGTGGTGTCGTTTGCCGTGGGCATTATGCTTGCCGACCTGGTACACGAACGGTTTGGCAGCGTGATTCACTGGCGCCAAGTGACGGTGTTCTTTGAAGCCGTTATCTTGCTGGGCGTGAGCTTTATCCCCGGTGGCGGTTACAACCTGCTCGCCAACTGCCTCACCTCGTTTGCTTGCGGTATGCAGGTCGAGAGCTTCCGCAAGATCCACGGTCACGGCATCGCTACGACCATGTGCATCGGCAACCTGCGCAATGCGCTGCAAAACGTGGACGACTACATCATCACCCACAAGCGCGGCTTTTTGGAAAACGGCGTGCTGTACTTTGGCGTGATCTTTACCTTTGTGTTTGGCGCCGTACTGGGCAACTGGTGTATTGAGCGCATGGGGCTGCACGCCATCGTCGTGGCGAGTTTGCTGCTGTTTGTCGCGTTTGCCATCATGTTCATCGACCGCGAACGCGACTTGCGCTTACGCTGGAAGGTTGCGGCCGAGGCCTGGAAAGAGGGCTGCCGAAAGTAACCGAATGCGGCAAGGGGCTGGCCCCTTTGTCGCACTGATCAATATTGGGGAGGGGACGGCCATCTCGGCCGCCCCTTTTTTGGAGTCTTAAGCGCTAAGGTGCATGTCCGTAACAACATTCAGGAGCCAGAAAAAACTATCCAGCTCCTGAATGTTGCTACGAACTGCTTTTTGCGATTTATTCGAGATGCTCTTCAATCCGTGCCCTAAGAAGGGCAATGGCTGTAGGTATTCCAATTGCGGCGGCTAATTCGGCTTTATCCAAAACCTGTATGCTAAAGCTCGATTGTTTATCACATTGAAGGACGATAACTGAAGATAGCTTCACTTCTCGTTGGCTGAATATATCGTAATCTCCAAATAGGAAGTTACCTTTTATTGTGTAATTCGGTATGTTCGTTACGCACTTCATCTCAAGTCTGTTTAGACCATAATCGAACACCGCAACTTCCTTGTGCTCGATGATGAGCGCAACCCTGGGCATGTTGCTAAAACCACCGTCGACGACAGTGAAGAGTTTTTCATTTGCATCGTCATAAACGGTATATTTAAGACTCAATAGCTGTCCTAGTGGACCCGTGAACCCATGTTTTTTGATGTTGAGGTTGTCTCCCGCTGGGTTGATGAGGGCCAGAGTATGCGGATAAGGGTTACCTTCAATTGAGATTCGATATTCGTTTGTAGCCGTCTTGCTCGATTTAGGACCAGCAGCCACCACGTGTCATCGCCTCGATCGAATTGGAACCGCCTTCTGCTTCGTGCGGAGAATTACGCTGTACGTTGCAGTACATGCAGCTGCAATAACCGCATGGGCAATTTCTAACAAAATGAATGACGCTATCTGCTTCATGCATGTTATTTACTATAAAGTATCCTTTTATAAACGTATTGTCAAACATATATTGCTAAAACAGAAACAATTTATAGACTGAGTCGGTCGTATTCTTTGGGCGATTGCTCCTATAATCTAGCCTTCGCTGCTGTCGGGAGGGAAGGATTAGGGCTCCGTTATTCTGTTGAAACGCTTTAACAATTTTGACGTTCTCACGTGTTTTTTGTTTCAAAAGCGGTAGGATGGGACTCGTAGCGTGGGGCGTAATGGGTGCCCCGCACACGATGGGAGGCTATCAATGGCTAATCGTTTCGTTCTCAACACCATTTCTTATCATGGTTCCGGCGCCATCAAGGAGATCCCCGGCGAGCTCCAGCGTCGCGGCTACAAGAAGATCTTCGTCTGCTCCGACCCCGATCTGGTCAAGTTTGGCGTTACCGCTAAGGTGACCGACGAGCTCGACGCCGCCGGCATCGCTTGGAGTCTCTACTCCGAGATTAAGCCCAACCCCACTATCCAGAACGTCAAGGACGGCGTCGAGGCTTTCAAGGCCGCCGAGGCTGACGCTATCGTGACCATCGGTGGCGGCTCTTCCATGGACACCGCCAAGGCCATCGGCATCATCATCAACAACCCCGAGTTTGCCGATGTCCGTAGCCTCGAGGGCGTTGCTCCCACCAAGAACCACGCCGTGTTCACCATCGCTGTGCCGACGACTGCCGGTACCGCCGCCGAGGTGACCATCAACTATGTCATCACCGACCCCGAGAAGGTCCGCAAGTTCGTGTGCGTCGACACCAACGATGCCCCCGAGGTTGCTGTCGTCGATCCCGACATGATGGCTTCCATGCCCGCCGGCCTGACCGCTTCCACTGGCATGGACGCACTGACCCACGCCATCGAGGGCTACACCACCAAGGGCGCCTGGGAGCTTTCCGACATGTTCCACTTTGAGGCCATTAAGCTGATCAGCGAGAACCTGCGCGACTCCGTCGCCGAGGCCAAGTCCGGTCAGCCCGGCTCCGGCCGCGAGGGCATGGCTCTTGGCCAGTATGTCGCCGGCATGGGCTTCTCCAATGTCGGCCTGGGCATCGACCACGCCATGGCTCACACCCTGTCCGCTCACTACGACACCCCGCACGGCGTCGCCTGCGCCATGCTGCTGCCGATCGCTATGGAGTTCAACAAGCCGGTTTGCGCCGAGCGCCTGGCCAAGGTTGCCGTCGCCATGGGCGTTGACACCACGGGCATGAGCACCGACGAGGCTGCTGACGCCGCCATCGCCGCCGTCAAGCAGCTTTCCGCCGACGTGAACATCCCGCACGTCTGCGAGGCCATGAAGGCTGACGAGATCGAGGTCCTGGCCAAGGACGCCATGGCCGACGCCTGCTTCCCGGGCAACCCGCGCGAGGCGACACTCGACGACGTCATCGAGCTCTTCAAGAAGATCTGCCCGGCTGCTTAACCTGGTTCGGCGGCCCCGCCCGTTAGCCCCAGAATCGTCCTCGGACATGTCGGAGGCCCCGCTGCGCACTACGTGCGGCGGGGCCTCCTTCTGTCCTGCGGAAAGATTCTGGGGCTAACGGGCGGGGCCCGCCGGCTCGTTGTCGTGGCAGGCGCTGTTCGGAAGAGGTCGATGGGTCATCTCGCTAGGTAAAAAGATGGTTCGCGGTGGTATTGTTGCTGTGGGTTTAATTCGATATGAAAGGGTGACTTTGGTGTCCAAGATGGATTCTACGCTCTCCTATATTACTGACCAGTTGAAGGCGCTTACCTCGATTGCTTCGCCTACGGGCTATACCCGTGCGGCGACTGATTACCTGATGGAAACGTTGCGCGATATGGGCTTTGGCCCCGAGCGTTCCAATAAGGGCAACGTGCTGGTCGAGCTTGGCGGCGAGGGTGAGCCGCTTGTGTTGGCGAGTCATGTCGACACCCTGGGCGCCATGGTGCGCTCCATCAAGGACAATGGCCGCCTGCGTCCCACGACGCTCGGCGGGCATCAGTGGTCTACGGCCGATGGCGAGAACTGCACCGTCTACACGCGTGACGGCAATGTGTACACGGGCGTGGTCCTCAATACCGAGCCTTCGGCGCACGTGGCCGACGAGCCAGTCAAGACCATCGAGAAGAACATGGAAATCCTGCTCGATGAGAATGTTGACAGCAAGGACGATGTGCTTGAGCTGGGCATTCAGAC
>URNU01000158.1 GCA_900549275.1 uncultured Collinsella sp.
TGTAAACACGTCAACAACTCAAAGGAGGTTAGTGATGGGTTTCACGATTCTTGGAACAGGCTCGGCGCTTCCTAAGCACAGTGTTTCCAATGACGAGCTGTCTAAGTTCCTCGATACTTCGGATGAGTGGATTTTTACCCGCACAGGCATCAAGAGCCGCCACGTCTGCACCACCGAGTCGCTCGACGACCTTGCCGTAGCAGCGAGCGAGCGGGCGCTCCAGGTATCCGGAATCGACGCGAGCCAGCTGGATCTGATCGTCTGCTCGACGACAACGGGTGACCATCTCGTTCCCGCCGAGGCATGCGCCGTTGCCGAGCGTCTGGGTGCGACGTGTCCCGCCTTTGATGTCTCGGCCGCCTGTGCTGGCTTTGTTTTTGCGCTCGATGTCGCCGAGGGCTATATCGCCCGAGGACGAGCCAAGCATGTGCTTGTCGTTGCTGCCGAGCAGATGACGCGCGCGCTTGACTGGACCGACCGCGCCACCTGCGTGCTCTTTGGCGATGGGGCAGGCGCCGCAGTGATTGAGGCTGGGGGAGAAAGTCCCCTTGCCGTTGAGCTTTCGACGGCGCCCGACGTCGAGACGTTGCGCGTTCCCGGTCTGGTCGGCACATCGCCGTTCAAGGCCTCCGCAGATAGCGAGAGCGTGCTGTCCATGAATGGCCGTCGTGTGTTCAAGTTCGGCGTCAATGCCATCTGCGACACGGTCCATAAGCTTGCGATCGATGCGAGCATTTCGGTCGAAGATATCGATCATTTTGTATTCCATCAGGCTAACGACCGAATCCTGAGTCAGGCGGTCAAGCGCCTCGGCGTGCCAGACGAGCGCGTGGTTCGAACGCTGCGCGAGACCGGCAACATTTCGAGCGCCTGCATTCCGCTTGCTCTCGATCGACTGGCAAATACCGGCGCGCTGCACGCGGGCGACACCATCGCCCTCGTTGGATTTGGCGCCGGCCTGGATATAGGTGGCTATCTGCTTCGTTGGAAGTAGTCGCACATAGGAAATAAAAACGCCCCTAGGGCACAAACAAAGGAGAACTACCATGGCAGATCAGAAGACCTTCGAGCGCGTTTGCGATGTTATCCGCGAGACCGCTGGCTTTGACGACGTCGAGATGAAGCCCGAGTCCACGCTCGAGGAGATTGGCCTCGACAGCCTGGGCACCGTCGAGATCCTCGTCGCCGTCGAGGACGAGTTTGGCATCCAGCTCGATACCGAGGAGAACCCCAAGACGGTCGGCGAGTTCGCCGATACGGTCGAGGCGGCATTGGAGAAGTAGAGATGCTCAAGACTCCTCTCTGCGAGCTGCTCGGCATCGAAAAGCCCGTGTTCCAAGGCGGCATGGCCTGGATTGCGGATGCCTCGCTGGCGTCGGCCGTGTCCGAGGCAGGTGGGTTGGGAATCATCGCGGCCATGAATGCCGACGCCAAATGGCTGCGCGATCAGATTCACGAACTGCGCACCAAGACGGATAAGCCCTTTGGCGTGAACGTCATGCTTATGAGCCCGTTTGTCGACGAGGTCGCACAGGTTGTGATCGACGAGCAGGTGCCGGTCGTCGTGACGGGTGCCGGCAATCCCACCAAGTACATGAAGGCTTGGAACGACGTCGGCATAACGGTCATCCCGGTCGTTGCCTCGGTGGCGCTGGCGCGTCTCGTGGCGCGTCGCGGGGCCGCCGCCGTGGTTGCCGAAGGCACTGAATCTGGTGGACATATTGGCGAGACATCGACGATGGCGCTCGTTCCGCAGGTTGTCGACGCGGTCGATATCCCCGTTGTGGCAGCTGGCGGTATCGCCGATGGTCGCGGCGTGGCAGCGGCCTTTATGCTCGGTGCCGCCGGCGTCCAGGTGGGTACACGCTTCCTCGTTGCAAACGAATGCACTGTTTCTGAGCAGTACAAAGAGCTGGTGCTCAAGGCGGGAGACACCTCGACGCGCGCGACTGGCCGTTCGACGGGACATCCGGTGCGTGCGCTTAAGAGCCCCTTCACCAATGCCTACGCCAAAAGTGAGGCGGCGGGCGCAAGTGCCGAGGAGCTCGGGGCCATGGGTACGGGCGCTCTTCGCAAGGCTGCAAAGGATGGTAATTACGAAGAGGGTTCGTATCTGTGTGGACAGATTGCCGGCATGGTCAACGAGCGCCAGAGCGCGCGCGAAATCGTCGACGATCTGGTCGATGGCGCCGAGCATGTCCTGAAGGGTGCGTCCGCATGGGTAGCGTAGCGTTTCTGTTTGCCGGTCAGGGTGCCCAGCACCCCGCGATGGGCGTCGACCTGATCGAGGCATCGCCGGCGGCTGCCGAGGTGTTTGCAATCGCCGACGAGGTGCGTCCGGGAACCAGCGAGCAGTGCCGGAGCGCCTCCAAGGAGGAGCTCTCGCAGACCGAGAACACGCAGCCGTGCGTGTTCGTTCACGACCTGGCAGCGGCTGCCGCCCTGCGCGAGCGCGGCGTGGTGCCTGCCGCCTGTGCGGGATTTTCGCTGGGCGAGGTCGCCGCGCTCACCTTTGCGGGGGCGTTCGATACGCGAGCGGGCTTTGAGCTCGTGTGCGAGCGCGCGGCGCTGATGGCCGCGGCTGCCGAGCGTCACCCCGGCGGCATGCGCGCCGTCATCAAGCTCGATGCGGCGCAAGTCGAGAACCTGGCCGCACAGGCCGGCGAGGACTGCTGGCCGGTCAACTACAACAGCCCGCAGCAGACGGTTGTTGCCGGAGCGCCCGAGGCGCTGCAGGCGCTCGACGACCTAGTAAAAGAGGCTGGCGGCCGCGCTATGAAAGTCGCGGTGTCGGGCGCATTTCATAGCCCCTATATGGCCGAGGCGACTGAGGGGCTGGCGATGTATATCCAAGCCGGCCACGCGCCGTCTCCGCTGCTGATTCCGGTCATGGCAAACATGACGGCGGCGCCCTATCCGGCGGACCCACGAGCGGCATCGGATGTCTTGGCCAACCAGGTGAGTCATGCCGTGCACTGGGTCGACACGCTGCATGCTCTGCAGGATCAGGGCATCGACACGTTTATTGAGGTCGGCCCTGGCAAAACGCTGTCGGGCTTGGTCAAGCGTACGTTGAGCGACGTTCGCGTGTATTCGTGCGAAACGGCCGAACAGGTCGCAGCTATTGCCGACGAGCTCGCATAGCCCACAGGGCTATAACCCGAAAGGAATGATATGGGCAACTTGAACAACGGCACGCTCGAGCGCAACGACTCACGTCGCGTGGCACTGATCACGGGCGGCTCGCGTGGTATCGGCCGCGCTTGTGCGGTTGGCCTGGCGGAGGACGGCTTTGATATCGCCGTCGTCTATGCCGGTAGCGTCGATGCGGCGCGCGAGACGTGCGAAGCCTGCGAGGCCGCTGGTGCCACAGCTCGCGCGTATCAATGCGATGTGGCCGACCCCGATGCCGTCAATGCGTGCATCGAGGCCGTGCTCAACGACTTTGGTTCGATTTGGGCGCTCGTCAATAACGCCGGGATCACTCGCGATGGGCTGCTTATGCGCATGGGCGACGATGCCTTCGATCGCGTGCTCGATGTCAATCTCAAGGGCACGTTCAATACAACACGCGCGCTCACCAAGACCTTTATGCGCCAGCGTGGCGGCTGCATCGTCAACATGAGCTCGGTCGTGGGCCTGATGGGCAATGCCGGGCAGGCCAACTACGCTGCCTCAAAGGCGGGCGTGATCGGCCTGACCAAGGCAGTGGCGCGCGAGCTTGCGCCCCGCGGCGTACGAGTGAACGCAGTTGCCCCCGGGTTTGTAGAGACGGATATGACGGCAAAGCTCTCGGAGAAGGTTCGCGCGGCAACCGAGGAGCAGATTCTCCTAAAGCGTATGGCGCAGCCCGAGGAAGTGGCCGGCGTGGTGCGCTTTTTGGCGAGCGATGCGGCTGCCTACATTACGGGCGCGGTCGTACGCGTCGACGGCGGAATAGCGATGTAGAAAGCAAGCCGGGTAAGCGGCTTGGATGAGGAGACCATGATGGAACAGAGAGTTGCAATCACCGGTATCGGTGCCGTGTCGCCGCT
>URNU01000159.1 GCA_900549275.1 uncultured Collinsella sp.
ACATCCTTAAAATAGCGAAGGATGAACGCGTTGAGGTTGATGCTAAGAAGCGTCTCGTCCATATCGAAAACGACTGCTTTGAGCACGCGGGCACCTTTCTCGAAAAATCGTTCCAGAATCGTTGGCTCCGGATACTTTACCCCAAAGCTGTATGCCTAACTGTCTATCGTCAACTTATGGAGACGGTCGTCCACAAGATTGCGAAAAAGTCTCCATACGAGTAAAAAATCGCAGTTCACGCTTGAAATCGAAATGATTTCCCCGTAACCTATACGAACGTGATTGCATAAGCGTCACATTAGTATCTGTCGGCTCCCGAGTGTTCCTAAACGTTGTGTGCTTGTCGCACCCTTCTGTAGGTCCTAGCAATCGGGGCCCCGTAGTTCGAAAGGGGTCCACCTTTGAGTGAGATTCAGAACTCGTCCATTTTCTCTCTTGACGATGTCAACGAGGAGGAGATGAACAACCTCATCGACGGTACGATTACCGACTTTGATGAGGGCGATCTCGTTAACGGCACTGTCGTTAAGATCGAGCATGACGAGGTGCTCGTTGACATCGGATTCAAGTCCGAGGGCGTTATCCCGGTCCGCGAGCTGTCCATCCGCAAGGACGCTAACCCTGCAGACATCGTTGCACTCGGTGATCCCATCGAGGCTCTGGTTCTCCAGAAGGAGGACAAGGACGGTCGTCTGGTCCTGTCCAAGAAGCGTGCTGAGTACGAGCGCGCTTGGAACCGCATCGAGGAGAAGTTCAACTCCGGCGAGAACGTCGAGGGCGAGGTTATCGAGGTTGTCAAGGGCGGCCTGATCCTCGACATCGGCCTGCGTGGCTTCCTGCCCGCTTCCCTCGTCGACCTCCGTCGCGTCAAGGACCTCACCTCCTACATGGGCACCCGCATCGAGGCCCGCGTCATCGAGATGGACCGCAACCGCAACAACGTCGTCCTCTCCCGTCGCGTCGTGCTCGAGGAGTCCCGTAAGGCCGAGCGCTCCGAGATCCTGTCCAAGCTCAAGTCTGGCATGCGTCTTCAGGGCACCGTTTCCTCCATCGTCGACTTCGGCGCCTTCGTCGACCTCGGCGGTATCGACGGCCTCATCCACATCTCCGAGCTCTCCTGGAACCACGTCAACCATCCTTCCGAGGTTGTCAAGGTCGGCCAGGAGGTCGAGGTCGAGGTTCTCGACGTCGATCTCAACCGCGAGCGCATCTCCCTTGGTCTCAAGCAGACCACCGAGGATCCGTGGCGCGCACTGGTCAAGAAGTACCCCGTCGGCGCTATCGTCGAGGGCACTGTGACCAAGCTTGTCCCGTTCGGCGCTTTCGTCGACCTGGGCGAGGGCATCGAGGGCCTGGTGCACATTTCCGAGATGGCCAACAAGCACGTCGATCAGCCTTCTCAGGTCACCCACGTGGGCGACAAGGTTCAGGTCAAGGTCATGGAGATCGACCTCGACCGTCGTCGTATCTCCCTGTCCATGAAGTCTGCTGCTGAGACTCTGGGCGTCGAGATCGAGGTTACCCCGCTGCCTTCCGAGAAGAAGGACGAGGAGACCGACGCCGAGTAAATCGGTTTGACGATCACTTGTTTTAAGGGATCCGTCCGCAATGGACGGATCCCTTTTTGCATTTGACGCCGAGATGCGCGATGCTGCCCGGGCGCAATGCTGCCCGGGCTGTCCACAGACTATTGGATTGTCGGTGCATGAAAAATGCCGACATCCCGCCTCGGGGAGGAGGCGGGAACGCACCGAGTAGACGGAGGGGTGCGGAGCGCGGTCGCGTCTCGACTGACGACGTTGCCCATCGACGACCCTATTGTACTGTATAGCGTGGTTCTTGGTTTATCGTGTCGAACGCTTGTGTTGTGCCATTGCTTGCGGCAACGGTGTGCTACACTTTTGCACTGCTGAGTGGGCCAGACGGTCGCGCGATGTGCTGCTTGCAGCACGCGTGAGGAAAGTCCGGGCTCCAGAGGGCGGGATGCCGGCTAACGGCCGGGCGGAGTGATCCGACGGAAAGCGCCGCAGAAAAGAAGACTCCCACCTGCGCCGCAAGGCGTAAAGGGAAAAGCTGAAACGGTGGTGTAAGAGACCACCAGCGTCGTGGCAACACGGCGGCTTGGCAAGCCCCATCCGGAGCAAGCGCGAATAGGAACGCTATGGGCCGGCCCGGTCCGCGTTCGGGTAGCGTGCGTGGAGCTGCACGGTAACGTGCAGACAAGATAAATGACCGTTCACGACAGAACCCGGCTTATAGGCCCACTTGGCAACTATGTTGACGCTGCGAACCCGTCAGCGCGGCAATCTGCCTTTCAAGCCTTCGGGCATGACCATAAGGTCAATGCCCCTGTCTTTCAAGGCACCTTGCTCGCGCTGACGGGTTCTCCCTGTTGGTGACGGTATCATTGGCGTTTCCGTTCTTGTTGGCGAGGGCAACGGTGCTGTCTTTGCCGTATTATTGAGGCTGTTTGTTGCCGCGCTTAGTTTTGTTGAGGGGCTTTGTTGGACAGCTATTTTACTCTGCAATCGAATATTGAGGCTTCGGGCGAGTTTGTGGACCGCAAGAGCCGGTTTATTGCCCAGCTGGTCCATATTGAGTCCGAGGATGAGGCGAATGCCTTTATCGAGATGGTTCGCAAGCGTCATTACGACGCTCGACATAATGTACCCGCGTGGATTTTGGTCGATGGACGCGAGCGTCAGAGCGATGACGGTGAGCCGAGCCGCACGAGCGGTATGCCGACGCTCGAGGTGTTGCGCGGTGCGGGACTCAAAAAAGTTTGCTGCGTAGTGACGCGCTATTTTGGTGGCACGTTGTTGGGGCCTGGTGGCTTGGTACGCGCCTATACCGCGGCGACGCAGGCGGCGGTGGCCGCTGCTCAGGAGGCCGGGCAGATCGTCGAGATGACGAGCGTCGTGCCTGTTGACGTGCATGTGGCCTATCCGCAGTATGAGCAGGTGCTTCGTTTGGCGCAGGATTCGGGTGCCAAGGTTTCGGATACCGATTACGCTGATGCCGTGACGATTCATTTGGTGTTTAAGGCGGGGAAGCAGGAGCCGTTTTGCGCCAAGATGCGCGAGCTTATGGCGGGGCGCGAGGAGATTGAGGTCGGCGCTCCTGAATTTGCCGAGTTCTAACGGCGACGGCCGGCGTGCTTTTGGATGAATCCCAAGTGCGCCGGCCGTCGTTTTTCTGTTGCCGCCGTTTACTCGGCGAGCTGCTTTAGCATATCGCAGGCGATCTCGACGGCATCGTCGATGCAGCCGGGGCAGCTGCGGAGCGGACCCTTGTCCGATCCGATGCCCTTGAGCGTGCCGCAGACAGTCGTCGTGTTCTTCTCGCCAAAACGCTTGGCAATCTCGCGCGACAGCTTGTAGGTCTGGCCTTTGGTCTTGGGGTTTTCCATGCCGTCGCTCATTACAAAGCCCATGATGGCCACAGCACCCGAGATGGCGCCGCAAGTCTCGGTCATGCCACCCATGCCGGCGCCAAAGCCCTCGGTGAGGGTAAAGGCGATCTGGGGGTCGAGCCCGACGGCAGGCGCGAGCGTGCAGGCGACGGCCTGGGCGCAGTTAAAGCCACGGGCGTGGTATTCGGCAGCTTGAGCCTGACAGGCGGTGATGTCGAGCTGGGCCGTATCGATTTGCTTCATCGTTGTCTCCTTGGTCACGGTGTACCCGCCTATGGTACCCGTGCCGGTGCATGTGATCATCGAGAGCTTCATGTATGCCTCATTTTTATCTATCGAGCAAATGTCCAAGGCTTGAGATAAATGCCCCGGATCAATTTGTCTCATAACCCACCTTGGGGATGGGTTGAGAGGGGTGCGGGGTAGCGGTATCGTGAACCGAATAAAACTAAAACCCAGGCAAGGGAGCTAGATATGAGCGAGCAGACCATCGGTACTACATGTGTTCAGGGCGGCTATCACCCGGG
>URNU01000160.1 GCA_900549275.1 uncultured Collinsella sp.
GAGCTCACCGCCAGACGACGTCCGAGCGCATCGTGCAGGTCGTCCATGACGGCCTGAGCGTGGCTGCGTTCCATTACATGCAGTCGAGCCATAAGATCCCCTCTCACATGGCAGCCCGGAGGCGAAGCCGAGCGAAGTTGCTACACGCAACACACTGACCTAAAAAGTTGTTTGACAACGATACGGTTCGGCAGGCGGTATGAAACGTCGTCCTCAGCGGTGAAATAGAACATTACCGCAGATAAATGCCATATCTGATAAAACGCGTTATCAAATAGCAATAGCCCATGTGGGCAAATAACGCCTTACTATTTTTCCTATCTGATCCGTTTTCCTCCGTCCCCAAGGGGTCATGTGATCCGAAGGGGACGAAGGAAAACGGATCGTTTTTGGTACAAAAGAGTCAGGCCACCATGCACCAATCATGAGTTGCGGTGAAATAGGGACTGAAAAGCCGCTCAAAAGGCCAAAACAGTCCGTATTCCACCGCAACTTCAAGACGTTGGTGCAGATTAACCTGACCTCTTTGCACCAAAAAGGGCCCCGAGCATAGTCTGCTCGGGGCCCAAACTCGTCTCGCCCTACCACACGACGCGTGTGTTACTTGCGCTTGCCACCGCCGTCACCGGGACGACGGGAGCTACCGCCGCGCTTGCCGCCGCGGCTGTTGCCATAGCTGCCACGGTTATCGCGACCGCCGGCACGACCGCCACGGGAACCGGCCTGGTTGCCGCCACGCCCGCCGCGATAGCCGCGACGATCCTCGCGGGTATCGTCGTAGTTGCGCCAGTCATCGCGACGATCGCGGCTGGCACGCGGATCGCGGCGATCGCGCGACTCGCCAGAACGGCCGGCGCCGCTGCGCCCGCCATTGCCGCGAGCACCCTCGCGACGCTCGCCACCGCGGCCGCTACGCTCTTCAAAGCGCTTGCCGCCACGGGACTCACCGCTGCGGGCGCCACGCTCACCACGACCCTCGCCGCCACGACGCTCGTCACGGCCACCGCGCTCGTCATTGCGACCGGAACGACGACGATCGCCCGAGCCACGCTTGCCGCCACGCGAGCCACGGCCCTCGTCCTCGCGCTCAACACGGCGACGACCACCGCGGTCCTCGTCCTCGCGGCGACGGCGATGCGCCTCGCCCTGGAACTGCTTGGCACGGCGCTCGGCACGGTTGCCGCGCGGGGCCTGCTCGACGACAGCAGCACCGCCGCGCTCCTCGGCAGCCACCTCGCGGGCCACGCTCTCCACGGCCTCGTCCACGCGAGCCTGAACGCCCTCGCGCACGCGGGTCTTGCCGCCGCGCTTGGGACGGCTCGGACGCTCGCCATCGCCGCGACGCTCGTCGCGACCACGGTTGGAACGACCGGCCACATCGCCGTAGTCATCGCCGTTGCGCTTGCCGTCGCGACGTGCCTGCTCAAGCTTCTTCTTGCTCTTGGACTTGCCACGCTTGGTCTTCTTCTTCACCTTAAAGGCCGCAGGGTCGCGCTCGGGGTCAACCGCAGGCGGGTTGGGACCCACATGCAGGTCGCCGGCCTCGTAGATGTCGGCGGTCTTGTCCATGAGCTTCTCGATCTCGTAGAACTCATCGACGTCCTGCTCGGTTACAAACGTGATGGCCCAGCCCAGCTCACCGGCGCGGCCCGTACGGCCAATACGGTGAATGTAGTCGGTCGGCTCGGCCGGCACGTCAAAGTTCACGACGTAGCGCACGTCGCTAATGTCGATGCCGCGGGCAAGCACGTCGGTTGCCACCAGCACGTCGACGGTACCGTCGCGGAAGGCCGAAAGCGCGCGCTCGCGCTGAGCCTGGCTGCGGTTGCCATGAATCGCGGCGGCCTTGATGCCCTTGCGCTCCAGACGACGGCAGCAGCTATCGGCACGGTGCTTGGTGCGCATAAAGACGATAGTGCGCTCCGGGCCCTCCTTTTTGAGAAACTCGGGCAGCAGGTTGTTCTTGGCCTCGATGGACACCGGGAACACAAACTGGTCGACGGTGTCGGCGGTCGACGTGGCCGGCGCGATCTCCACGCGGGCCGGGTCGCTCACCAGGTCGGTGATCTCGCCCACGGCCTCCTCGTCGAGGGTCGCCGAGAACAGCAGCGTCTGGCGCTCGGCCGGCGTCTCGCGCACAATGCGGCGGACGGCGGGCAAAAAGCCCATGTCGAGCATGCGATCGGCCTCGTCGAGCACCAGCACCTTAACCTCGTCCAGGTGGCAAGCGCCCTGCTCGATCAGATCGACCAGACGGCCCGGCGTGGCGACCAGGATGTCGCAGCCGTACTTGAGAGCAGCGGTCTGGGGCTTGTAGCTCACGCCGCCCACGACGGTCACGGCAACATGGCCGGTGACATCGGCAATCTTGCTGGCGACCTCGTCGATCTGCTGGGCAAGCTCGCGCGTAGGGGTGATGACGAGCATCACGGGGCCGCGACCATTGCCCTCGGGCTTTTTAGCACCGCGACGGCGGTTGCGGCCGCCGCGCTCGCGCACGGGTTTGGGAGGAGCGATGTGCTCCAGATTGTTCATGGTCGGCAGCAAAAAAGCGGCCGTCTTGCCGGTGCCAGTCTGAGCGGCAGCAAGCAGGTCGCGGCCCTCGAGCACCACGGGGATTGAGCCGGCCTGCACGGGCGTCGGCGCCGTGTAGCCCAGGTTCTCGATAGCACGAAGCATCTCGTCAGAAAGGCCCAGCTCGTCAAAGGCGGGAAGGCTCTCGGTAGCGGACTCGACGGCCTGGGCGGCGTTGGCCTCATCGGCGGCATCGAAGGCAGCCTGGGCCATAGCCTCGCGGGTCTCGTCCAGAATCTCGGCGTCCGTGACGTCGGATACAGAATTACGCATATGTTATTGTTCCTTATCTGCACGCGCAATGGGCACAGCATACGGCCGCGCGGGCGTGCTTGGTAGTGCGCTAATACATACAAAAACGGGTGCGCACAGAGAGGACGTTGCTCAGCACGCTGGCGATCGCTTTGGCAGCCCTATCACGCGCCGTCCAGACGCAGCAGCTCTAAGCGATGGAGCAGATTCGCCGCCGGTTAGTATACCCGTACTCCGTATGCCCCCACGTAAACCACAGATGACGAGGCGGACGGGCGAGCCTGGGCCGATCGTCTCAATCTGTAACAGTTACGGGGCAAAACCGGGTCTACACGTTACAGATCGAGACATTCAGTCAGCCCCTTGGCTAACATCTCGATCTGTAACATCTACAGGCCGAATCTTCGTCTAGGTGTTACAGATCGAGACAGACGTGCCGAGCACCAACCCCGACAGGCAACAAAAAGGACCGGACGTCCATCCATCTCAACTGGAACGTCCGGCCCCGTCAAACACCAACTAGGGAAGCTGAACCAACAGATCGCAGCCTCTACTCTGCGTCTGGGTCCTTAAAGTTCTTGGGATCCAAGACCATGCAGGTGTAGGTGATGTCGTGGTCATCGTCGGGAATGGGCTCAAACCCGTTCTTGCCAAAGAAGTCGATGAGCAGATGCGCGAGCTTAATCGGATCCGCATCAGCATCGTCAAAGAGATATTCGCTCAGATCCAGGAATGTAGGCTGCTGTTCGCCCTCGCTCTCCCAGTATCCCAACAAGGCGTCGTGCACCAGGCGCGCGCCATAGCCGTTACCGCGATAGTCGGGGTCAACATACACATGGCTCAAAAACGTCGACGTGTACTCGTTGAGCGGGTGCTCCGTAACGGCATCCGGCAGGTCGGGGTCATCTGCACCGCCCGTTACGCAAAAACCGACCAGCTCATCATCGGCAAAGACGCCCCAGAGGTAACAGTTCTCCTCGTCCTCGTCCTCAACATAGTCCGCCCACGCGTCATAGACCTCGTAGCCCGACTGCTCGTCCAGATCGACCATATCGTCGACGTCGTCGGGACCCAAAGCCCTTACT
>URNU01000161.1 GCA_900549275.1 uncultured Collinsella sp.
TTGGCGAGGACGTCCTCGTCGACGAGGGAGGAATCGCCGAAGTACCAACCGCCCTGAACGATACGGTGGCCGATGCCCTCGATCTTGACGCCGTTGGCCTCGAGGTCCTTCAGGACAACCTCGATGGCGACCTTGTGGTCGGGGAACTCGATGTTCTCGGTCACCTTCTTGGAACCGTTGGCAGCGTGGGTGAAGGTACCGCCGGTAAAGCAGACGCGCTCGCAGGAGCCCTTTGCGGACACCTTGTGGGACTTGGTATCGATGACCTGATACTTAAGGGTCGAAGATCCTGCGTTGACGACCAGAACGTTCATGTGTCTCCCTACTAACAGGCGGTGTGGCGCCGCCAGGTTACATACGCTTCAATAATAAACCCAAACGCCCTCGCGCTCGGGTTTATTGCGTTGATATATAAGTTATCGGTGCCTAAATACTCATGGCCTTTGGCTTGTAAGACGAAAGAGCGCGGGGATATACACCAGAGAAGAAATCCCGAGCGCAACAAGCAATATGACTCGAATGTCCGCGATGCTGCTCAACGCAGCATTGAACAGATAGAAAAGGATGGCACCCACCGCCACCATCTGGCTTTGAACCGAAATCAGTGAACAGCGCATCGAAGAATCGGCAGCATTTTGAAAAATCGAGTATTTGATTGGGGCAAACAACGAGTACGTAACCGTCTGCAGCACATAGAACACGGGCAGCAAATTAGCCGGAGTAAGGGGAATCAAAAACAAAGCTGTCAATACTAAGCGAATGATGCCGCAAATACGCGCAAAACGGCCCTTGTCGACACGAGCAATCACACTGGGCACAATAAAACCTATGGAGGCGGAAGCAAGGAGCTGGACCGCAATGGTCACGCCCGAAGCGACGGCATTCATTCCGCGTCCTGCAAGCAACAGTGAGAAGAAGTCTTCCAGAGCGACGAAGGCAAATGCCTGAGAACAGTCCATGATGAACGCTGAACGAAGAAGGCCATTACACGCAATAGCGGCACCGATCATCTTCGGGCTCATTCCATACCCAGGTGTCACCGCAGCGCCCTCTCTTCTCGCCTCAGGAATACAGACAACGACAACCAATGTCAGCACCATTGTGATGACATCGACCGAAAGCCCAATGAGATACGCGCCAGCGGACGAAATGAAACCGCCCACACAAGCGGAGAGGGCATAAGACGCATAGAAGACAAATCGTTCAACGACATTAAGTCTTACGAGCTGGTCCTGAAAGACGCTGTCAATGTAAATCGCTTCTATGGATCCGCTCACACATGCAACGGCAAAACCTTTGAGAGCAAACGCGCCGATTAAAAGCAGAGGAGAACGGACGAGAAGCAGGGCGGCGTAGTACCCAAGCATTCCCACAATGCCAACGAGGCCGCTCGCCTTTCGTCCAAACCTATCAGCAATATAGCCAGTGGGAACTTCAAGGATGAACTTGCTCACTTGATATGCAATCATCATGCTAGAAATCGCTACCATCGAGAATCCGACGAATTCAAGGTAAACCGTCAGAAAATACAAAATGGTGCTGAAGTTTGACAGAAAAACGAACGTCATATAAAGCAAAACCGTACGGTTTTTCATGCTCCGCCCTCCAAGAGTCAGCAATCTAAATCGGAATCTTGGAAAAGCATGAGGGCAAAGCTGTCAGCTATGTGTTGCAAGGCGTCAATAATCACTTGACGTCTCGAAGCCAATTAATCTCACAAAGCAAGATGACGCAATAGGTGCAGAAAAACCGTCTGGTGTCGATCAGTCCAGGAATTTTGCCGATAGCAAAAGTAGATAGGCAAGGTTACATCACGCGAACCTTCAACGGAGCACTCACTCACTTCTGACCCATCCGATGCGAGAGAGGACCCTGACAAGCTCAATATCAATCCCCCGGCTTGAAGAAACTCAGTCTGAGCCCTGCTTCCGTATTCAACATCACGGAAGCGAAAATTGACGAGCTGGGCTTCGGGACATTGATTGATTGCATTGAGACAGGGTGACAAATTAATGGGAACAGCGAGCCTGCCGCCCAGCAACTCACGAACGGTCATAGCACCCACAGATTGATGACCCGCTGGACACGAAAGAACCTTGAGCTCCTTTTCACCCAAATATTTTGAAGAAAGGACGCTGTCCCGTGGTTCCTCAAACGAGATAGCCGCGTCCGAAATTCCAAGTATAAGTGATTCAAAGCATGTTGCCGTTGGCTGATGCCACACATCAAGGTGAATCTGAGGGTGCGAGCTTTCAAACGAGTCATACCAGTTTTCGGCAAAAAGGCGCCCCCGCCCATGAAGGCAGGGGGCGTAAAGACGGAAGTGGCCGTCGGGCGAAACGCCGCCGTTCCCCGATTGAGCGTACTTTTTGAGATCGTCGACTTGTGCCAGGATCACGCGTGCACGACGCGCAAATTCTCTGCCCGCCGGAGACAAAACAGCCTCCCCCGCCGATCGGTCGAGCAAAACAATCTGATACTCAGATTCCAACTTCTTGATTGCCGACGAAATGGCCTGTGGGCTCACGTGAACGGCGCGAGCTGCTTTGCGCACGCCGCCATAGTTCGCTACCGCTTGAAGGTATTCGAGTTGAGAAAGATGCATAGAATACTCCAAAGTCAGCCAAGTCGACGGGCTACGCGCCCTCAGATGAGGTTCTCGCCCAGGTTCTTGCCGCCGAGGACGTGCATGTGGAAATGCATGACGGTCTGGCCGGCGTTGACGCCCTTGTTGGAGATGACGCGGAAACCGTCCTCCAGGCCCTTGGCCTTAGCGACCTCCTGGATGGCGTGGGCCATGGCGCCCATGGTCTCGGCAGGCACGTTGTCGGCGATGTCACTGTAGTGCTTCTTGGGGATCACGAGCGTGTGGACCGGCGCCTGGGGATTGAGGTCGTCGAAGGCGATGACCTGGTCGTCCTCATAGACAACGGTCGAGGGGATCTCGTGGTTGGCAATTTTGCAGAAGATGCAGTCACACATGGCTGGTTCCTTTCTCACAGACCAAGGTAATTATATTTAGTTGGGATGGTTAGAACGAGAGGTTGTCGTCCGTGTTGGCGGCTTCGCCGTCGGCGAGCACGTCGTTGCCGTCGACGTCCTTAAGGAGCACCGAGACCTTCTGCTCGGCATCGGACAGGCGGGTGCGCAGGCTCTTGAGGAGCTCGACGCCGCGGGTGTAGCTCTCGAGCGACTCCTCGAGCTCCATATCGCCCGACTCCAGGCTGCGGATGATGAGCTCCAGCTCCTGCGAGGCCTGCTTGTACGTAAGCTGCTCGACCGGGGTCTTCTCTGCCATATCTGTTTCCTTTCCTAAAGGTTTATCGCTATGAAACGCGGCCTACTCGACCGTATCGACCGTTGCCGCCACGTTGCCGTCTGCCATGCGCACGCGGATGGCGTCGCCGGGCTTAAAGGTCTTGACGCTCGTAGCCACCCCATCATCGCTGTACGCGATGGAATAGCCACGGGCAAGCACCTTGAGCGGCGACAGGGCATCGAGTGAGGCTGCAGCTCGGCCAAGGTCGGACGCGGGCTTACTGAGCATCGTGCGCCCCTGATGCTCCAGACGGGAACTCGCAAGCGTGAGCGCATGGCGCTTGCCATCGAGCCCCGAGGTGCTTGCAACCAGACGCTCGGGCAGGCGCTCAAAGTTGGAGCGGAATGTCCCGACCGAGCGTACTATGGCGCCCGACAGGCGATCGGCAGTCAGGGCAAGCTCCGATTCGCGACGCTCGACCATAAATGTGGGGTCGTTGAGGCACGGGCGGCATGCGGCAGCATCGAGCGCATCGCCCAGACGGGCCGTATAGGTATCCCAGGCGCGGCGACCGCGCTGATCGAGCATCTCCAGGTCGACCTGGGCCGACCCAATCATCGATGCCATCGACGCACCCAGACGCTGATGGCG
>URNU01000162.1 GCA_900549275.1 uncultured Collinsella sp.
ACCCTGTACGTGCGTCCGTTTATGATCGGCTCCGGTGACGTGATCGGCGTGGCTCCCGCTCCTGAGTACACGTTCCGTATTCTCGTGACCCCGGTCGGTCCGTACTTTAAGGGTGGCCTCAAGCCCGTCAAGCTGCGCGTTTCCGAGTATGACCGTGCCGCACCGCACGGCACCGGCAACATCAAGGCCGGCCTCAACTACGCCATGTCCCTTAAGCCCACGATGGAGGCTCACCGCGAGGGCTATGCCGAGAACCTGTATCTCGACTCCGAGTCGCGCACCTATGTCGAGGAGACCGGTGGCGCCAACGTCCTGTTCGTGAAGGAGGACGGCACCCTCGTCGTTCCGCAGTCGCACACCGACTCCATCCTGCCCTCCATCACCCGTCGCTCGCTCGTTCAGGTTGCCGAGGATTTGGGCATGACCGTCGACCAGCGTCCCGTCGAGTGGGCCGAGGTCAAGGCCGGCACCTTTGTGGAGTGCGGCCTGTGCGGTACCGCTGCCGTCATCTCCCCGGTGGGCGAGATTGACAACAAGGTCTATGGTGCCGATGAGACCGTGACCTTCCCGGCTGGCTGCACCGAGATCGGCCCCGTGATGAAGAAGCTCCGCGAGACCCTGACTGGTATCCAGTCCGGTGCTGTCGAGGATAAGCACAACTGGGTTTACACCGTGGCGTAACCTGCCTTACAGCTCTTGGCGAGCACGTCCGGGCAGAGAGCAAGTTCCCTCCCAGCGCGTCCTCGGACATGCAAGAAGTCCTCGCTGCGCACTTCGTGCGGCGAGGGCTTCTTGCGTCCTGCGGAGTGCGCCGGGAGGGAGACTGCTCTCTGACCTACGGGCTCGGCGCTGCTGCGACGGGTAATGATTGATCTGATTTAAAGATGGTGCGCGGCCTTTTGGCCGCGCTTTTTGCGTGTGGACCGCGCGCTCTGTTTACTTGGCTGCCAAGGCTTTACCGTAGTTGCAGCCGAAGAGGAGGCCGGCTAGGAGCAGGGAGGCGCCCAGACCGGTGTAGAAGACGGCGATGAAGCGGTCTGGGGCGATACCGCTCGAACGCAGGGCGATACCGCCGGTCATCATAAAGGCCATGATGGCGAAGGATTTGATGTCAAAGAACTTGAGAAAGAAGTGGCGCTCTTCCTCATAGGCGCCGATCCTGGCCGAGTGCTTTTTGACCAACTTGCCAAAGATAAAGATCTGGAAGACGCTAAAGACGACCAAGGACAGCAGGTAGTTGAGCATGCTCAGGTAATCGGGATAAGCCAGAATGCCAATACGCAGGATATTGAACCCGGCGGCGCTCCACACTAGGCATGCAATCAGCAGCAACGTATCGCGTTTCACTTTCATATATAAACTCCTTCATGAACAATGTTCAGTTTGAAGGATTGTATAGTCCCCGCACGCTACGGGCAACGACGGTATGCGTTCTACAGATAATCTTGAGGGATGAGCTCCATAAAGAGCTTGGCCTTGGTGGCCCCCTGGGGTATCTGTGGGAAAAAAGCAACCGCCCCGCCGAAATATGCATTCGGTGGGGCGGTTTATGCAAAAAACGGTTGTGGATACGTCAACGGCTCGCTAGAACTTGACGGTCGGTGCCTGGCGGGCGGCCTCGGCGGCCTCGAAGCCCTGGCGCTCCTTAAACTGGAAGATGCCGGCAAAGATAACGGCCGGGAACGTCTGGATGGCGTTGTTGTAGCTGAGCACGCAGTCGTTGTAGCTCTGGCGCGCGTAGCTCACCTTGTTCTCGGTGTCCTCGAGTGTGGACTGGAGCTGCGTAAAGTTGGTGTTCGCTTTAAGGTCGGGGTAGGCCTCGGCGACGGCAAAGAGCTGGCGCAGCGCACCGGTCAGCACGTTGTCCGCTTCCATCTTGGCCTCGGGGGTGGTGGCGCTCACGGCGGCGTTGCGTGCGTTGACTACGGCGGCGAGCGTGTCCTGCTCGTGCTTGGCGTAGCCCTTGACGGTCTCGACCAGGTTAGGGATCAGGTCGTTGCGGCGCTGCAGCTGCGTGTCGATGTTCTGCCAAGCGTTATCGATGCGATTGCGCTTGGTGACCATGTTGTTGTAGATGCCGGCGATGGCACAGGCGATCACAACGAGAACAACGATACCGATGATGACGGGAAGCATGATGTCTCCGTTTCGAATGGCAGCGGCGTCTTGCGCCGGCCGTTGTTGGTATAACACATCTAGTATACCCACAACCTTTGGCGGTGCCGAACTTTCCGGTAAGCGTTATGTTTCAACCGGGAAGGAGGCACCAATATGGAACGGGTGGTACAGGTGTAAGATATGCGACAAATTAAGGAATGCTGTCTACACCTTGAGGATGGCGATATGGATGGACCTTCGCATCAAGAAAACCTATCGTGCCCTGTTCGATGCTTTTACCGAGCTTTTGGAAGAGCATCGGTTTGAGGATTTGACGGTTGCCATGCTTTGCGACCGGGCCCTGATTCGCCGCACAACGTTCTATAAGCATTTTCGTGATAAAAACGATTACTTTGCCTTCTATATCGATGAGCTTATGACGGGCTTGCCGCAAAACCGGACCGATGCAGCGGACGCGGAGCCGCTTGATGACGTACGGGCGCTTCGCCATGAGGTCTTTGACGATGCCATGAATATGATTCTGGCGCATGAGCAGCTCATGGATAACCTTTTGGCCAGCAGCATGTCGGGCATGCTGACCGGCATGATTTGCGACCGCATTGCGCGTTCCATCCGCGAGCGTGTGATGAGCTCGCTTGCCGAAGATGCCCTGGCGCCCGTTTCGCTCGAGACGACATCGGAGTTTATCGCCGGTGGCATTATTCGACTGTTCACAAATTGGTGGGAGTCGGGTCACGATCTTGAGCGTCGACCCGAGATAGCCGACGTGGTCGATGCGCTGTTTGAGCGCACCATGACGCCGGTGAATCACTAAGGTGGCGGAGAGAGGGGGATTCGAACCCCCGGAACGCTCTCGCGCTCAACGGTTTTCAAGACCGCCGCATTCAACCGCTCTGCCATCTCTCCGTGAGTCGTAATGATAGCATCGTTTTGAATTTGCAACAGGGAAGGCGAACGATGACGATCACCGAAATCGACGAGAAGTTCATGCGCGAGGCGCTGGCGGAGGCGCGCGCCGCCGCTGCGGTGGGCGAGGTACCGATTGGTGCCGTGGTAGTGCGCGCGGGCGAGATTGTCGCGAGGGCGCATAATCGCCGCGAGCTCGACCAGGATCCTTCGGCTCATGCCGAATTTTTGGCCCTGTGTGCCGCTGCTCAGGCGCTTGGGCGCTGGCGCCTTTTCGATTGCACGGTCTACGTGACGCTCGAGCCCTGCTGCATGTGCGCGGGGCTTATGGTTAACGCGCGCGTGGGGCGTTGCGTCTACGGTGCGGCCGATGCCAAGGCAGGCGCAGTGGGCTCGCTATACGACCTCAATGCCGATTCGCGCCTGAACCATCGGTTTAATGTAACCGCCGGCGTGCTGGCAGACGAGTGCCGCGAGGTGCTGAGCGGCTATTTTGCTGGATTGCGCAGTGTCGACGGCGTCGGTTGCGATTGTGGTATGAACCTTGAGGCACATGCGGCCCACGCCGAGGCGCTCGCGGGTGTTGGGGATCTCGCCGACGAGACACTCAACTATGGCCCCGTGCAGCGGCGGCCCCGCCGTGTGCTGCTGGCGATTGATTCCTTTAAAGGCAGCGTTTCGAGCGCACAGGCGGAGGAGGCCGTTGCCGAAGGCGTGCGCCGTGTGTGGCCCGATGCCGAGCTGAATGCTTTGCCGCTGGCAGATGGTGGCGAGGGAACGCTCGACGCCATCGCCGCGCGCGGTGGCGAGCTCTCGACCTGTGAGGTTGCAGGCCCCTTGGGCGATCGCGTGTCTGCCCGGATGCTGGTGGACGACGAGCACGA
>URNU01000163.1 GCA_900549275.1 uncultured Collinsella sp.
GGCGGCGTCGCCGCGTTCTTTATCTCGGCGCTCGGCTACCTGGGCACGGCCTTTGTGGTGAGCCACATTGGCAACTACATCGATAAGAAGGTGAGGATCCTCCGATGAGCAAGCATTCCTCCCCTGCACTCACCATGCGCGATGCACTCTACGAGGCTCCCGGCCCCAAGATGCGCGCCAAGATTCGCATCGGCACCGCCATCTCACTCGTCGCTGTCGCCGCGCTCGCCATCCTGGTACTGCAGCGCTTTTATGTGACCGGCCAGCTTTCGGTCCACTATTGGTATTTCTTTACGCACCTCACCACCTGGAAGTTCCTGCTTGCCGGCTTTGAGGGTACCGTTAAAGTCGCACTCACCGCTGGCGCCATCGCGCTGGTGCTGGGCTTAGCCCTCATGCTCGGCCGCACGAGCGACATTAAGCCGCTGCAGCTGGTCTGCCGCGTGCTCACCGATTTCTTCCGCGGCGTGCCGAGCCTTCTGTTCATCTACTTCTTCTTTTTGGTGCTGCCCCAGTACAAGATCGCGCTGCCGTCGTTTTGGATGCTCACGCTCCCCGTCGCGCTCGCTGCAGCCGGCGTGTTGGCGGAGATTTTCCGCGCCGGCGTCAACGCCGTACCGCGCGGCCAGGTCGAGGCCGCCCAGGCGCTCGGTCTCTCCAAGGCTAAAATCACCTTTAAAATCGTGCTGCCCCAAGCGATTCGCTTTATCATTCCGTCGTTGATTTCGCAGCTCGTGGTCGTAGTCAAAGACACCACCGTCGCCTACGTGGTGAGCTACCCCGACCTCATGCAAAACGCCCGCGTGCTCATTACCAACTACGACGCCCTCGTGTCGGTCTACCTGGTTATCGCGGTCATCTACATCCTCATCAACGTCGCGATTAACAAGGCCGCCGTCTACGTTTCGCACAAGACCGGCGCGACCATCATCCGCTAACGCTTTACCATTTCGAGTCATAAGGAGCCGAGCACCATGGCACAGAGCACTTCTTCTACCGGCAATCAGCCGCTGATCGAGCTCAGGCACGTCGATAAGCACTATGGCGACCTGCACGTCCTCAACGACATCAATCTCTCGGTCGACCGCGGCGAGGTCGTCGTGGTAATTGGCCCCTCGGGCTCGGGCAAGTCGACCATGTGCCGCACCATCAACCGCCTGGAGACCATCGACTCGGGCGAGATCCTCATCGAGGGCCAGCCCCTGCCGCAGGAAGGTAAGGATCTTGCCCGCATGCGCGCCGAGCTGGGCATGGTCTTTCAGCAGTTCAACCTGTTTGCACATATGACCGTACTGCAGAACGTCATGCTGGGGCCGGTCGACGTGCTGGGCGTGTCCAAGGAGGAGGCTCGTGAGCGCGCCATGGACCTGCTGAGCCGCGTGGGCGTGGCAGAGCAGGCCGACAAGGTACCCGCACAACTCTCGGGCGGCCAGCAACAGCGCGTGGCCATCGCCCGCTCGCTCGCCATGCAGCCCAAGGCCATGCTTTTTGACGAGCCCACGAGTGCGCTGGATCCCGAGATGATCAACGAGGTGCTCGAGGTCATGGTCCGTCTGGCCCAGCAGGGCATGACGATGATCGTCATCACGCACGAGATGAACTTCGCCCGTCGCGTGGCCGATCGCGTCGTGTTTATGGCCGACGGCCAAATCGTGGAAACCGGCACGCCCGACGCGTTCTTCGACCATCCCCAGACCAAGCGTGCCCAGGACTTCCTCAACTCCATCAAGGGCCACTAACCCAATTGCCATGCGGGCGAATTCATCAGTAACGTTTGTCCCGCGCCACCCCTGTGCCATGTCCATCCGGATTCGAAAGCCGCACCCATGATCGGAACTCGTACTTCATCGTCATACACCCCGCACGTCGACGTCGCCCCCGCCGACCGTCCGCTCATCCTCGTCGCGCCGCGTTGGGAAGGGGCAAAGCCGTTTTTAAGCGAAACGCTCTCCCCCAACGAAGAAATCGCAAGTGTCTTTGTCGATGCCATCCTTGCCGCCGGCGGTCTGCCGCTGCAGATGTCCATCACCGAGGACATTGAGGTTATCCGTCATTGCGTCGATATCGCCGACGGCATCGCCATTCCCGGCGGCCCGGACGTCAACCCCAAGCGCTGGGGCGATGATCGACCCTACGACCCCACCCTCTGCTGCGAGATTCGCGATAGCTTTGAGTTTAAGCTGGTCGGCGAGGTACTCCGCGCCAAGAAGCCGCTCTTTACCACCTGCCGCGGCACGCAGCTGCTCAACGTCGCCACCGGCGGCACCCTGTGCATGGACGTGCCGAGCCTGGGTGCGCGCGAGGGTCGCACGCAGTGGCGCCATACCCACGTGCTCAACGATCCCGTGCACCCCGTCGAGGTCGTGCCGGGCTCGCTGCTGGAACGCGCGGTTGGCGGGCACAGGCTAATCCAGACCAACTCCGCACACCACTGTTGCGTCGATCGTCTGGGTAAAAGCACGCGCTTGGTCGCCAAGGCAACCGACGGCGTTCCCGAGTGCATCGAGGTCGAAGGCCAGCCTTTCTGCCTGGGCGTGCAATGGCATCCCGAGTACACCTGGCAGACGCTCGAGACCGACTTTAACCTGTGGAAGTCGTTTGTCGAGGCAGCGGCAAAGGTTAAGCAGGCACGCTAGCTTACGCTCCACACAAGCTAAAGCCTTCTATGCCAGAAGGGGGCGGGCACCAGCTACAGTGCCCGCCCCCTGAATTTGATATGCTTGGTCCACTAACCCGTCAGGCAATTTCAATCACTTCATCGCATGCCGAAATAAGCACAGGGTCGTGCGTAGCGATGACCGTGATATGTCGCCCCTTTCTTTCCTTAAGGATTTCGATAAACGCCTGCTTGCTTTGACTGTCAAGTGCAGATGTCGGCTCATCAAACATCATCACGTCCGGGTTTTTCAGCAGCTGGCGAATTATCGCTATTTTTTGCTTCTCCCCTCCTGAAATGTTGTTCTGCTTATCGTCCAGCTCGACATCAAGTCCACCACTTGAATCGACCATCTTTTTAAGCCCCATTCTCTCAATGAGGCTCTCAAGGTCACGCTCTTCAGTGCTTCTGCAGCAAAGAGTTAAATTGTCCCGTATCGACCCCTCGGTCAGGGGCGGCTCCTGCTCAGTAATCCCGATATTGCGCTTCCGCAGCGCATAGCGGTCCAGAGAGCTCAGGGGCTTGTCGTTAATCCAAATATCACCCTTGCAGTTTTCTGGATCGCAACCGCTTATCACATCCAGCAGCGTGCTCTTACCGGAACCGTTCGGCCCAACGATTCCGTATACCTTTCCTTTTTCCAAAGAAGCTCGAATGTCTCTGAACGCGGTTTTTTCAGACCCAGGATAGCTATACGCCAGCTCGGAACAGCTCACCTCGTAAACATCGGCGAGGATAATGGCCCCGTTTGAGTCCTCTGGCATGTCCAGCAAGCGCCGCAAACGCTCGTAGGATACTTTTGACGTTTGATAGTCCTTGCCCAGCGCAAGGAAGAATTCAATAGCCGAAGAATAATAGGAGTAATAGCTTAGCGCCGTCATAAGATAGCCAGGCAGCAAATTGCCGTCGAGAACTTCCTTTGCGCCCAGGATCAAGATCCCACCCTGTGCCAAAGATGTGACGGCAGTGTTGGCAAACGTAAAGGTCGCATTAATTTGCTGGTTCTGATAAACGCAACGATATAGCTCTGCAAAAGAGTGCTCAAGCCTTTGCTTGAAAACCTCGAATAGAACATGTCTGCGGATAAATTGTGCGTTGCTAAGCTGCTTCTCCAGATCGGAAAAGAATCGAGCCTCCTGCTCTTGAGCCTCGAAACTTCTTGCGAACAAACACTTTTTGAAAAGCGAATAGACCGCGCCACCTATTATGCCCAGAGCCATACACAGCATTGCCAGGTGACCGTT
>URNU01000164.1 GCA_900549275.1 uncultured Collinsella sp.
CGCACCCGCAGCTCCTTCGAGCTCGCCGAGAAGCGTCTTTCGGCCGACAGCCTTAACTTTGGCGGCTCCTCGACCTCTACGGTCAAGGGCGAGAGCCTCGTCGACACCGTCGAGACCCTCAACGCCTATAAGATCGACTGCATCGTCGTTCGTGATAAGCACGCCGGCGCTCCCTACATCGTCACGCAGAACTCGCCCGCGAGCGTCATCTGCGCCGGTGACGGCAAGCACAACCATCCCACGCAGGCCCTGCTCGACCTGTACACCATCTGGGAGCACAAGGGTGACTTCCACGGTCTGAAGGTCGCCGTCGTCGGCGATATCGCACACTCCCGCGTTTGCGGCTCGCTGATCCCCGCCCTTAAGATCATGGGCTGCGAGACCTACGCCGTCGCCCCCGGCACGCTGCTGCCGCCGGCGCCCGAGGTCCTGGGCTGCGACCACGTGACGAGCGACCTCGATTCCGTCCTGCCCGAGCTGGACGTCGTTTATATGTTGCGCGTGCAGCAGGAGCGCCTCGAGGGTGCCCCGTTCCCGACCATTCGCGAGTACCACAAGCTCTTCGGCCTGACCAAGGACCGCGAGAAGCTCATGAAGCCCGATGCGATCATCTGCCACCCGGGCCCCATCAACCGCGGCGTCGAGTTCGACTCTTATATGGCCGACCACCCGCAACGCTCCGTCATCCTGGAGCAGGTCTACGCCGGTATCTGCGTGCGTATGGCTATCCTGTATCTGCTGCTTGGAGGTGCCGATAATGGCCTTGCTTCTTAAGAATGCCCACGTCGTCGACCCGTCCGTCGAGCTTGACGGTGTCGTTGACGTCCTGATTGACGGCGACAAGATCGCCGAGGTCGGCGAGAATCTCGCCGTCGAGGGAGCCGAGGTCCGCGACCTTTCCGGCAAGTACCTCGTCCCTGGCCTGGTGGATATGCACGTTCACCTTCGCGAGCCCGGCTACGAGGTCAAAGAGGACATCGAGAGCGGCACCCGCGCAGCTGCCAAGGGCGGCTTTACCGGCGTGTGCGCCATGCCCAACACCGATCCCGTTACCGATAACGGCACCGTCGTGGAGTTCGTCAAGTCCCGCGCTGCCGAGGTCGGTCACTGCCGTGTCTATCCGTCGGGCGCCATGACCCGCGGTCTTAAGGGCGAGGCCATGTCCGAGATGGGCGATATGGTCGCCCACGGCGCCGTCGCTTTCACTGACGACGGTCGCGGCGTGCAGGGCGCGGGCATGCTCCGTCGCTGCATGGACTACGGTAAGATGTTCGGCAAGGTCTTTATGAGCCACTGCCAGGACGAGGACCTGGTCGGCCACGGCCAGATCAACGAGGGCAAGGTCTCGACCCGTCTGGCTCTCGAGGGCTGGCCGGCTGCCGGCGAGGAGCTCCAGATCGCTCGCGACATCGAGATCGCCAAGCTGACCGGTGCCAAGCTGCACATCCAGCACATCTCCACCGCCCATGGCCTGGAGATCGTGCGCGCCGGCAAGGCCGCTGGCGTTCAGGTTACCTGCGAGGCCACCCCTCACCACATGTTCCTGACCGAGAACGACCTGGACGAGACCTACAACACCTCGCTCAAGGTCAATCCGCCGCTGCGCACCGACGAGGACGCCGAGGCTATCCGTCAGGGTGTCATCGACGGCACCGTCGACGTTATCGTCACCGATCACGCTCCCCACACCCCGTGGGAGAAGGCCCGCGAGTTCGAGCTTGCGCCCTTTGGCATGATCGGCCTCGAGACCTCGCTGTCGCTCGTGCTCACCGAGCTGGTCAACACGGGCAAGATGGGCGTGGGCCGCATGGTCGAGCTCATGGCCATCAAGCCGCGTGAGATCCTGGGCCTCGATCAGGTTCAGGTCAAGGCGGGCTCCGTTGCCGACCTGACCGTGTTCGATCCCGCTGCCACCTGGACGGTCGGCGAGGACGGTTACGAGTCGCGTGCCGAGAACTCCGGTTTTGCCGGTCGCACGCTCACCGGTCGTGCCACCGATGTGTTTGTCGGCGGCAAGCAGACGCTCGCCGACGGCTGCATCTGCTAGCATAGCCTTATCGTTTTTGTGCGCGGTGCCCTTGCGGTGCCGCGCTTTCTATTCGTTTGGACCATGCAACCGCATGGGGGATTGGAGCGTCTATGCCCACACCTTCCACTGCACGCATGCACGACTTCGAGGTCGTCTCGAACCGGGAGATTGCCGACGGCATCTTCTCGCTCGTCATCTCGGCCCCCAAGCTTGCAAGTGCGCTCAAGCCCGGTCAGTTTGTGAACATCGCCGTACCCGGCGATGCGTCCTCGCTGCTTCGCGTGCCCCTGAGCTACTACCGCGCCGACGCCGAGGCCGGCACCGTCGAGCTGTGGTACGCCGTCGTGGGCGACGATACCCGTCGTTTGTCCCAGATGGGCCCTGGCTCCACCTCTAACCTGCTGGGCCCCGGTGGCCGTGGCTGGATGGTACCCGAGGGCACCAGGAAGGCCCTGCTCGTCGCCGGTGGCATCGGCGTTCCTCCTGTGCTGTGTCTGGCCGGTATGCTTGCCGAGCAGGGTGTGGCCGTCGACGTGTGCCTGGGCTTTGGTACCGCTTCCAAGGCCGTGGGTGTCGATGAGTTCCGCGCGCTGTGCGACACGGTCGACGTGTGCACCGACGACGGTTCGCTTGGCACGCACGGTTTCTGCACCGATCCTGCCGCCGAGCTGCTCGGCGAGGGCGGCTACGACTACGTCGCCAGCTGCGGTCCCGCCGTCATGATGAAGAAGGTCGCCGCCGCTGCCGCCGAGGCCGGTGCGTACTGTGAGGTGTCGCTCGAGCGCATGATGAGCTGTGGCTTTGGCGCCTGCAACACCTGCAATGTCGAGACGGTCGACGGTATGAAGGGCGCCTGCATGTGCGGCCCCGTGTTCGATGCTTCCAAGGTGGTGGTCTTCTAGTGGGTAACGTGAACATGGCCGTCGATTTCGGCGGCGTCAAGATGCAGAACCCCATCAACACCGCAGCCGGTACCTTTGGCTACGGATGGCAGTTCCAGAACTTCTTTGATGTCTCCCAGCTGGGCGCCATCACTACCAAAGGCTGCGCTGCCGAGCCCTGGCCCGGCAACCCTGCGCCCCGCATGGCCGAGATCCCGGGCGGCATGATCAACTCCGTGGGCCTTCAGAACCCCGGTGTGGCCGCCTTTGCTCGTGAGTCCGGCCCGTGGCTCGAACAGCTTTCCAAGGACGGCTGCCAGGTCATTTGTCAGGTCGCCGGCCACTCCGTTGATGAGTTTGTGCGCGCGCTCGAGATGTATGTCGAGCTATGCCCCTGGGCTGCCGGTTACGAAATCAACGTGAGCTGCCCCAATATCGCCGCCGGCGGTGCCGCCATGGGCTCCACGCCCGAGGGCGCCTCTGCCGTTATGGCTGCTTGCCGCAAGGTGACTGATAAGCCGCTGTTCGTAAAAATGGCTCCGGTCAACGTCGCCGAGATTGGCAAGGCTCTCGAGGCCGCCGGCGCCGACGGCCTTTCGGTCATCAACTCCATCCAGGGCATGGCTATTGACGTGCACACTCGCAAGTCTCGCGTGGCCAAGCCCAAGGGCGGTCTTTCGGGCCCGCTGTGCCACCACATCGCCGTGCGCATGGTCTGGGAGGTCGCCCAGGCCGTCGATATCCCCATCAACGGTGTCGGCGGCGTCATGACGGGCGAAGATGCGGCCGAGTTTATCCTGGCTGGCGCCACCTGCGTATCGGTCGGTATGGCCAACTTTGTCGATCCGTGCGCCTCGATTAAGATCGCGCACGAGCTCGAGGCTTGGGCGGAGTCCCAGGGCGTAAAGGACATCAACGAGCTGGTAGGTGCTTTCGAATGCTAGAGACCGATGCCCGCGACCGCGTTATCGTCGCCCTCGAC
>URNU01000165.1 GCA_900549275.1 uncultured Collinsella sp.
CTTCCGATCTCTTGCCGCTCGATTACAAGTTCGACGGCAACGGCAACATCATCCAGAAAGTCTTTTTTGGCGTAAATGCGGTATTCTGCCCCGTCTGGTACTGGTGGTACTTCAAAAGCAATCGTGATCCCAACTTTTGGGTCGGTGACAGCGACATGGACGGCTATGATCCCGAGGAATGCGCTACCGAGTTCCAGCACCGCATGGATAACTTTACGCCCGAGGAGAGCTGCAACCTCTTTGAAGTCGCAAAGTATTGCGACCGCATGACGGGTGTTACCGTCTTTGACGTCGTAAACGGGCGAAATGTAAACGAGCGACACCTGGATGACTACTACACCGGCTACGACCTTGGCATCGAAGATGATGACGAGGACGAAGAAGACGACACAGACATCGAGATGGAGTTTGACGGGCAACCTGTTAGCCCCCAGCCGATGCGCGTATGCGACGAGGGCCCCTGCCAGTTTATGCTGCCGCCCGTTTTAAACTGCGGAACGGACGACGGCTCTGGCTACGAGGTCGAGATTCCCCTGCGCGCCAAAACGACCAAGAGCGGTACTCCGCAGGAGCGACTATCGTTCTATATCCCCGCCGACGTCGCCGTACAGTGGTTCCGCGAGGTCACGGGCGAGCCGCGGGCCGACTACCAGCTGTTCCAAACCGTTTGGATGAATCAGGCCAATCGGCTTGAGAACCCGCACTTTGTCGACCACCTGTTTTCCTATGCGTTTTGGCAGGAGCGACTGCTGCGCATCCTGCACTACACGTACAAGCGGGGCAAAGTGCAGAGTGTGCGCATCGTTGCCGATTACGAAGGCGATGCCGCCGAGTTTATTGGTAAGTACTATCCGGAGGCCGAGGTCATCGGTCATCAGGGCAATGAGAACGCCTTTGAAACGGGAGCCGCCTATCTGGTGGACCTCACGCTGGACTACAAATACAAGGGCGACAAGCTTGTCGAGAAAAAGACGTTCTCGGTCCTTGGCAGCTTTGGACGCGAATGGTATCGACTCTTTAGCGGCAATCCCAACGCCACCGTTGATGATTTCTATGCATGGTGCGAGCAAACCGACACCTACGAGCCCCTACGTCAGGCAGCCGAAACCGCTGGCGCAATCGTTCAGTACACCACCTACGGGCTAAAGGACGGCAAGCTCACCAGCAAGCGCACCGAAGACCACCAAGGCCGCACCAATGTCGAGATTAACGAGGCGGCCGAGCTGAGAGACCGCATGCTTACGTAGGCGGTGGGAAGATATGCCCATTTGCTCACACTGCCCTCTAATCCTAGGAGGTTTTTGCTTTGGCTGAAATCTTATGGACCCTAGCGCCCCTGATCGCTTTCGTCGCACTCTGTTGCTCTGTCTTCCTGGAGCTCCACAGTCATCAGTACAGGTTCTTTGGCCATGAAATAGATTATGATCGTCGCCTCGTCGCCTTCATCGTCCTTGCCATTGGAGCCCTTTTCCTGTTCGCGCCCGTTACCTGGGAGCAATGCTTTTCATCCGACCTTGGCGAGGGCTGGGAACCAGGGGGCTGGAATTATATCAGCTGGTTCATCACCAACCTATTCACAGTTGGCTGGACAACAACCATCCAGACTGGCCTTTCCGATATAACATCGGTCGTCAACGGCGTCATCCCCAACCAAGCATGCCGCCTGTTCTATTCACTGCTAACACTCACATACATCATTGCCCTTCCCGTTGAGGTCGGCCTACTTGCCTTCAACGCCGTCGTCACACGCCTCTCGGGCAGGGTGATCAAGCATCACCTCAAGCATGCCAACCATGTGATTGTCTTTGAAAGCGTTGACGCCAACGCTGAGTTGCTCACGCGCGATATCGTCAACGACATCAAAGATGGAAAGCTCAATAAGGCCAACGGCGGCGACATCGCCCTCGTCTTCTGTCTTGACTGCGACGAGGACGGCGACCGCCAGCGTATGCTGCGCAACCTCTGCCAAGGATACGTACGTTACGCCTTCACCGAAGACGGCGCAGCCGATGTCCTGATGACCGCTGCCGATCGAACTCGATCAAGATGCACCAAGTATATCGACGTCGTTGCAGCTTCCGAAAAAACCGAGCGAAATGTAAGCGCGACGATCGACATGCTCGAGACGCTTAACCAGCAGCACCAAACCGACAAGCCACCTTTTGAGATCACGCTGCATTGTCTTCACAGCAACCCCGACGACCCGAGAGTTTTTGATGCCATCAAGCCCTATCCAAAAAACGTCAATCTGCACCTGGTTTCTCGTACGCAAAACGAAATCTACAACGTTCTGGACGAGGCACCCCTTTTCAGATGGCTTGCTCCTGTCGACATCACCCGCGGCGGCAGCACCAAGCCCCAAAACCTCACAGTGCTCGTAATTGGCGCAGGAGATTACGGTATGCAGGCGGCACGCACCGCATACTGGATGGGCCGTCTGCCGCAGGTAAAGCTCAGCATTGTGATCGTCGACCCTAATGCCCACGAAATCGTCGAGCGCGAGGCAGCACGATATCCCGAAATGCTCGGAGAGATCAAAGACGGGACACCTACAGTGCGTTTTGTTGAGGCCAGCGCCCCCTCAATCACGCTTGACCGCCTTATGGCAGGCAACAGCGTCGCAGCTCTGCGCTACGACCTTCAGAGCAAGCGCGTGGCATGTGATGACAGTTGTGTCCTGCTGCCCGATAACGCATTCGTTTATGCCTTTGTAACCACGGGCAACTGCAGCCAGAACCTCTCATGCTCCCTTATGTTGCAACGGCAGATTTTCAACCGCTTTGTCGAGCATGGCACTCCAAACTACATGAAGCAACGCCCTGTTATTTGCCCTCACATCGAGAGCGAAGAGATTCTTAAAGCCTTAAGAAAGCTCGCCATGACCGAAGCAAGTACCGAAGAGGAAAAGCACCTCATCGTCGGAATCATGCATCCCTTCGGTTCTCGCAAAGCTTTCTTTACCTACAACAATCTCCTCAACAATAAGCTTGAACAGCGCGCTATACAGCTCAATGCGGTATATGAGATGTGCAACTATGACCATGCCACCGTCAGCTATGATGCCTCCATGCCAGACGATACGGCGCGCGACAAATTTAACAAGAGTGAATGGAACAAATGCAGCAGTCGCGCGTCGGCCGCGTATCTTCCCAGTCGCTTTTGGTCGGTTGGTCTATCGGAAACCATCGATACGCTCGAAAACGACTATCTGGCGAAACTAGAAGGCGGAAGAAGCGAAGGCCTAGACAATGGTCATCTGGTAAGACAATACCTACTCGAAAATAAAAAGAAAGGCGATACATTGGAGACCTTCGCCAACAATGAAGCCAATTATCGCAGAAGAATTAAAACTATCTGCCTATTGGGCGATATAGAGCACGAGCGCTGGCTCGCTTACTGTCAGGCAATAGGTATGACCGAGCTGGGGCACGGCACCAGAGAGGACGAGAGGGATCAGCGCAGGCGCGCACATAATGTCAATCTTCTCCTTAAAGGGGAGGAGCCCGAAGACAAGCCCGAAGACAAGCCCGAAGGCACGAATAAGTCTGAGACCCTCATGCGTCACGCCTACATGACACCCGACAACGACATACTCGGCGCCCGTGGATTCTTGCTGGGCAAGGACGTCTACGCCTACGACCGAATCATCGTCGCCCTCTCAGCCCGCATCGCCAAGGGCAGCATCGTCAAATAACAACAGTCGGCAAAACGGAGGAACCCATGAGCCAGCAGCAGTCCATGCTAGGGGTTGAAAAAGATGAAAATGGCAACACCCTGGTAAAGGTCTTTATTAGCTACAAACGCAACGACAATCTATTCAACCATCTCCTAGATATTGTTGACCGAACAATGGACAAGCTTAACAATGATCTTCTCAAGGACAGCGAATACC
>URNU01000166.1 GCA_900549275.1 uncultured Collinsella sp.
GTAATCGTCGGCGCCGGCATCGAGCCCGGCAACCTTGTCCATCACGGCATCGCGCGCGGTGACCATGATCACCGGCACGTCCTTGTGTTTGCGGACACGCCGCAGGACCTCCATGCCGTTGAGCTGCGGCAACAGCACATCGAGCAGAATCAAATCGTAGTCGCGCTCCAGCGCCAGGTCCACAGCGGTGCGGCCGTCGGCGGCGTGCTCCACCTGGTAGCCCTCGTGCTCCAGCTCGAGCGTCACAAAGCGGGCGATTTTCTCTTCGTCCTCTACGATCAGGATCCGTGCCATGCGTGCCCCCGTCTGCGATTACTTGTCGTCGTTCAGATTTTGCTTGATGTCGTCCGCGGCGTCGGCAGCGTGATTCATAAGGTTGTTGATGCTGCCGGGCACGTCGCCGTCGCTATCGATGCGGTAGCGCATGCCAAAGAACAGGCCAATCAGCATCAGCCATATCGTGGCGCCCCAGGCAAACAGTGCGACGATGGGAATCAGGATGGGGATGTTGAGGATGATTGCATCGCGGCGCGTGGCGATAAACTTGGTGTCCAGGCTCAGGCGGAAGAGCTTTTTGAGGTACTCCCACACGCTGTCCATCTTCTTGGAAAAGTCGGTCTTTTCGCTCGACTTTTCGTAGGCGGCTTGCGCGGCGACCATCTCGGCCGAGGGCTCATCGACTGGCGCGGACTCGGTGGCGGCGTGCGCCGACGTGGCCTGGGTCTTGCCCTGCGACTCGAGCCAAATGATGGCATCCAGCACGTTGCCGTCGGCGGCGTCGAGCGCGGCTTTGGCATCGGTGTAGCTCACGCTGCACTTGGTGCGGATGGTTTCAACTTTTTCGAGGTCGTCCATGACCTGTCCTTTCGTTCGATGGGCGCGACGCCGGGCGATTTGCCCGGGCGCGAGCGTTGCGTTCGGCGGTCTGCGTTGCGCGGCGCCGCCCCGCCCTTGGTCGAACTCTATAGTGCAGGTTATAGATTAAGCGATTCTTGAGCCAAGATTAATGTTGGATGAGTTTTTGGGTGGCAGTGGGCACAGGCGGCCTCCGAGGTAAGCGCAGGCCGAGCGGCTAAAGCCCAGGGGTAAATTTGTGTCCGCACGGCGAGATATACTTTTGAGTATGTTGAGAGGGCGTGGCAGGACAAAGATACCTGGCGCCCGCGAAATCAGAGGGGCCGCCGTGCCGCATGGTGCAAACAGGCGAGACTTCGACGCAAACAGGGGGTCATAAGTGCATATCTACGCTATGAGTGACATTCACGGATGCTTGGACGCCTTTAAAGCGTCGCTTTCTACTATCGACCTCGAGGCCGAGGACTCCAAGCTGGTCCTGTTGGGTGATTACTGCGACCGAGGTCCCGATTCACTCGGGGTCTTCGAACTCGTTATGGACTTGCAAAAACGTTACGGCGATCGCGTCGTGGCGCTGCGCGGCAACCACGAGGAGATGCTCCTCGAGTACATTGATGAGGTAAACGATTCTAATTTTACGCAGGCATGGATACTTGCCGACAGCAATCTGGCAACGGCCAAGAGTTTCCTAGATGCCGAGGCATTCAAGCACGTTAAGCACCTTTTGAGGCTCAGGGAGTTCGAGGAGGCCTACGGCTTTACGGTTGAGCGTATAAAAGCCGAGCACGCGGACGTCATCGCGTGGGTTCGCAAACTCCCTTACTTTTACGAGAGCCCCTTCGGCCAGGTTTTTGTGCACGCTGGCGTTGACGAGGAAGCCGGGGAGGATTGGAAGCTCGGCACGCCTGACGAGTTGTTTACCATGACGCCGCCCGATTACGTGGGGCATAAGTTCTATCTGGATGTTATCGCCGGGCATATCAACACCGAGGCGGTCTCGGGCATCGCAGGCTACCGCGGTATCTGGCATGACGGCGCCAGCCATTACTACATCGACGGGAACGTCATGAAGAACGGCGAGGTTGCCACGCTGAGCTACGACTCAGAGACAGGGAAGTATAGCGGGCCGGGGCTGGAGTAGGTTTTGCGTGCCTGATGTGTGGCCAGCTTCGTTTACTTGACCTCCTGCTTGACCAGCACATCCTTTATCCAAGTCATCATGGGCTCGGAGGTGTAGTTGGTAACTTTGCCAATCTCTGGTGTAACCTCTAACGACAGGCTACTCTTCAGCTTCAGCTGCATCTTGTTCAAGTCCCCTTTATCGTATGAGCTGAGGTACGGATAGAGGCAATGATATTTGTGGTGTTCACTGTTTAGGGCATGGGCAACATCAAGGAGTGCGAGCAGAGAGATGAGCACATGCCACTGCTGGTCTAAATTGTCGTGCGCGCTGTCGGTAAAGGGCTTTAGGGGGTCGACTTGTGCGATCGTATTGCCGTCAACATCAAACTGGTAGTGGTAATACCCCTGTTCGTCGGGGAAGTCTTCGAGTCTGAGCTTGAGCGCGAAATAGAAGGCGGCGTTTACTGGCAGATCCCGTGAGATGTTGCCCCACCTATTCTTTAGTTCGGGGTAGATCTCCTTGTCGTTGTTGAACCTCTTGCACACTTGCTCGGTCAGCTGATTACGAAGACTCTTTTTGTCCTGAGAAGTGAGATTGTTTACATCGGTATCACCGACCACGGAAACTGAGGTGTCTTCAAGGATGCTGTAGATCTTATCAACTATGTCATCATCAAGCTTTTCCAGCATACACACAGTTTTTCCTAGGTCATCGGCATCATCATCGTTACCTTCCGGCTTGCTATTGCAAGGATCATTGCACCAACCAATAAAGTCCTTGATACCTATCGACTCGGTGCAAAAGGTTCCGGAGGCAGAAGTGCTGTGGGAACGGTTGAAAAAGTCCTGAACATCGTTCAAATCGGCGAGCTTGCCCTCGTCCATATCCAGATTCCTTTCTCATCGGGAAGCATGTCTCATTATAGGTGCGTTCGCGGTCGCGGTGACAGGCGGACGTGGGCGCCAGCGTGATTCCAGAAAAGGAAAATGACGGGGCTTCGGAACAGCCAAGAATCAAGGTCTAATACTTTTCCGAGAAGTGAACGAGTGAAATCGGACCCCTGAAGCATCGACACTTTAAAGGCGTCGTTTCCTGCGGTTTTGGCGTTAGAATCCTGCGATTTTGCTACTGGAAAATGCAGATGCTCCAGGGGTTCAAAAACAGCCGTTCACTTCGCGGAAAAGTATTAGACCTCGATAGCGGGGGATGGGGTGCCGGTGCAAAACGGCGGCAAAGGCTGGTCGAGCAGGCGGTTTCTCCATTGATGTCCGCACGGCATGTGACACTTACCCTGCCGCCCTGCTCTGCCGCGGTGGCATGTACCTGAACAACGACCCTCTAAGGAGTTCGATTTTGATGAGTGACAACACCAAGCATCTCGCAAAGAAGTGCGTCAAGGACGCGGGACCGTGCCTCGCGCTGTGCCTTGCCGGCGCAGCGGTCGCGCTGCTGGCTGTTCTGGGGCCGTTCGACGTGCTTCGAAGTGCCAGCTTTCTGCATGTTTGCATGGCCCTTGCCGGCGCCATGATGACCGGCGGCGTGCTCGATCTGGTTTTTTGGGTGCTTGACCCGTTTGGATGGAAGAACGAGGGGTAAGCCCTAAGGGATGGGAGGGCTGGAACGGTTAGCTCGGTGATCGTGCAAAATGTGGGCTAGCGACTTGCGAGGAAGTGGTGATCCGATGACGGTCTATGTGACGGGCGACATTCACGGCGGCCTCGACATGCAAAAGCTGCGCGACTGGGAGCTTGGGGATAGTCTGACGGGCGACGACTATCTGATTGTCGCGGGCGACTTTGGCTTTCCGTGGGATTTCTCTGCCGAGGAGTGCGCCGA
>URNU01000167.1 GCA_900549275.1 uncultured Collinsella sp.
CCACGATCACGGTCATGAGGGCGAGCATGAACACCATCATGACCACGGTCACTCCCACTCACACGAAGGTGCGCCCGTCCTGTCGATTATCCGCAGCGCCATCTCGCATACCGTGCAGGTATCGGTATTCATTTTCCTGGTAACGCTGATTCTGGTCGCCGTGCTCGAGACCTTTGGCGAGTCCGCAATCGAGCAGTTCCTGCGCGGCAACGAGGCGCTCGCCGTCCTGGGTTCGGCGCTTGTCGGCCTGATCCCCAACTGCTCGGCGAGCGTGGTCATTACGCAGCTGTATCTGGAAGGCGCGCTGCAACTGGCACCGATGCTCGCCGGCACGCTCATTTCCGCCGGCGTGGGCTACCTGGTCCTGTTCCGCACCAACCGCAGCGCTCGCGAAAATGCCGTGTTCCTGGTCATGATGTACGTCATCGGCGCCGGCTGGGGCCTCATCCTTTCCGCCTTTGGTCTCTAAGTAGGCCTAACAAAACGGGCTTCAAAATAGTCATGTCCGACGACTGCACAATGCGGCGACGCATGGCATTTTGAAGCCCGTTTTTTGTTGAGCCACGGATCGTGAGCGCTCACACCGCCCAAAACAAAAAGGCAGTTTTTTAGGCATGTCCCAAAAATCTGCCTTGGTTAGCGGAGCAGCTCGGTGAGGTTGCGCTTAAAGCGGGCGCGGTCTTCGCTGGTGAAGGCTGCCGGTCCGCGCGTGCGACCGCCGGCGCGACGCACCTTCTTTTCCTCGTGACGAATAAACAGCTGCATGTCGATGGTCGCCTTGTCGTACACGCGCCCGCGTACGCCGATGGCGGCGGCATCGCGGCCGAGCACCATACTCGCCAGGCCAATGTCCTGCGTCACGACCACGTCGCCCGCCTGCAGACGTTCGACAATGGCAAAGTCGGCGCTATCGGCGCCTACGCTCACGTTGAGCGTCGTGACCCAAAAGCCGCGTCGCGCGTGCTCGGCATCGCGCGGATCGTCGCGGCGAATGTGCCGCTCCAGGTTTTGCGTGCTGTTGCCGGCTATCACCACGGCGACGCCCGCCCGTCGCGCGCAGTCGATCGACTCGCGCGTAACCGGGCAGGCGTCGGCATCAATAAAGAGCGTTCTTGGCATCTAGTGCACCAGCTTGCCAAAGCGGATGGCACGAATAATCAGCGTCACGCCAAACACCAGGAGCGCGGCGCCGCTAAAGATGACGAGCATCTTTGCCGACCACAGCGGATAGATAAACACGAACATGCCGGCGATGATGGAGAGCGCGCCGCTCAGGATGGCGAGGGCGCGGTTAGACGAAAGCTCGGACTCCAGAATGGACATGACACCTTCGACGATCCAGCCGAAACCCGCCACGACCACCACGAGCGTGGTGAGCGTCGCGGTCGAGAAGGCCTGATTGCGCAGAATTATGACGCCGCCCAGAATGATGAGCAGGTTGGAGATGATGCTCGTCACACGCCAGCCGGCGGGTAGTAGCGGCTCAAAAATGGCGGTGAACAGCCTAATGGCTGCCGTGATTATAAAGTAGAAGCCCAGGACGGTCGTCAGGAAGACGAGGGACTTGGCGGGTGCAAACAGCAGCGCGATGCCAGCAAGCAGTGCGATGACACCCGTGATGGCGTAGATCCAGCGCACGGCCTTGATTGCCTTGCCTGCCATGCTTTTCTCGTCAAATCCAAACAGGTTCGACTGCTGGTCATCGTTCTTAAAGATGCCCATAATGTCTCCTTTCCGTGCGGCGTAAGCCTTAATCGTTACAACCAGTATCGCCTAAAGGCGCCGGCGTATGGGTCGGGGAGGACGAAGTGTAACCCAAAGGTCCCGATTTGTTTCCGTTGTTCCCCACGTCGCGATTTTCTATTCAACAGGTGTAGAACATTGCAGCTCTGTTCGTTATTGCCTACGTTTTAGGTTAGATTTTCCTAAGGACAATTGGCTTGTATTGGGGGTCCCTATGAACGAAGCAGTTCCCGAGGCACCGTCGAGTGTCGAATCGATGGCAAAGCAAGGTTGCGAAAAGCTTGGCTTGGATTCGTTTGACGCGCTGGTCCGCCGCGCCCGCACGTGCCGCCGATTTGACGAGTCCATGCGCGTGCCGCGCGAGTTTTTGCTCGAGCTGGTAGAGCTGGCGCACCTGGCTCCCTGTGGCGCCAATGCCCAGCGCCTACGTTTTCATGTGGTGAGCGGTGCCGAGGACTGCGCTCGCGTGTTTGACGAGCTCGCATGGGCCGGCGCGCTCAAGGACTGGCCGGGCCCTGCCGAGGGCGAGCGCCCGACCGGCTACATCGCAATTCTTGCCGAGCGCGCCGTTCCCGGCAAGCCCGCCGCGTCTATCACCGAAGTCGACACGGGTATCGCGGCTCAGACGATGATGCTCGCCGCGCGCAGCGCAACGCCCGAGGTGGCGGCTTGCATGTTCAAGGCCTTTGCGCCCCGCGCGATCGATGCGATGGGGCTCGGTAACGACAAATACGAGCTCAAGCTGATCATGGCGTTTGGCGTGCCAGCCGAGACACAGGTGATCGACGTGATCGACTCCAACCCCGACGGCTCTATTAATTACTGGCGCGACGAGGCGCAGGTGCACCACGTACCTAAGCGCCCGCTCGCCGACGTGCTGGTGTAACTGCGCGTCGTTGCGGTGCAATCCGGCGGCAAAATCTATGCCGCCGCAGCCTTGGGGCGATTATCCGGTTGCCTTTGGCGGAGAGTCGGAAGGCGAGCTCCGGGCGCGCATGGTCGCGGCGCTGCTGTCCCGCATCATGGCCCGACCGCAGCACAATCGTGTGCTGGCTGTCTCCCACGGCTCAGCCTGCCAGGAGTTTCTTGAGTATGTGACTGGCGGGGGAGAGCAACCCGACAACGGTGCCGTGCTTCATTTTGGCTATTTCGACGGGGCGTTTTCGCTCTTGGGTTGGTAACAAACGAAAGGACCCCTTATGAATAAAGACCTGTATCTGGTTCGCCATGGACAGACGATATTTAACCTCAAGCGCATTATTCAGGGGTGGAGCGACTCGCCGCTTACGCAGCTGGGATGCGATCAGGCGGCGCGTGCCGGCATGTTCTTGCGTGCGCGCGGCATTGAGCCCGACCATGCCTACACCTCGACGCTGCACCGCACCGAGCAGACCATCGCCAACCTGTGGCCGGGCCTTGCTTACGAGCGCCTTGATGGCCTGCGCGAGTGGTTCTTTGGCGACTTTGAGGCCGAGCGTGTGATGCTCATGCCCGAGCGTCCGTGGCGTGACTTCTACCGTCAATTTGGCGGCGAGGGGCAGATACAGGTGCGCGAGCGCATGGTGGCGACGTTGACCGATCTTATGCGACGTCCGGACCATTCGTGCGTGCTCGCGGTGAGCCATGCCTCGGCCATCAAGGAGTTTTTGGACCACGTGAGGGGCGCGGCGGCCGACGAGCGCGAGCGCGTGCCGGGCAACTGTTCGGTGCTGCACTTTGCATTTGACGATGCGAGCGATACGTTTGAGCTGGTCGAAGTCTTTACGCAGGAGGATTACGCGCACGAACTGGGGCTTGAGCCGCTCGTGGCGGCAGCGGGTCCGCGCCGCGGGTAGCGCGGGCGCGGCGATGCGGATCGCCGACGTAATTGCTCGATACGAAAGGGGCGGGGATGCATGCACATGTATTGCATCCCCGCCCCTTGTTTGTTGAGCTATCGAGTCTTTGTGCTAGGCGTTTAGGCCCTGTTAGAACCGTGCGATCTGGTGAGTGAGCAGACCCGTCGGAACCTGCGGTGCGCCG
>URNU01000168.1 GCA_900549275.1 uncultured Collinsella sp.
CTGATTCCGTCGCTGGCCCTGGGCGTCGTTTTCCGCCGCCCGGTCATCAAAGCCAACGACTGGATTATCGAAAAGCTTGAGAGTACTAAACTAATCTAGTTACGCGGTTTTACCAAACCGCGTAACGGCTCGACGCTGCAAACGACCCTAAGCGGCAATCTGACGTTCAATTTCAAGGGCGCGACCAGAAGGTCAGCGCCCTTTCATTTCACGTCACCTTGCTCGCTTAGGGTCGTTTTCGCTGACGTTGACGGAACATCGAAGTTATTCAAGTCGGTACTTTAGCGGGCTGGATTGCGGTGCAACGCTGGTTGTTGCTACAGTAGCGGGGCGTGCCGGGGGTCCGGTGCGCCCCGTTTTTATTTGACCATGAGGCGGCACGCAGCCATACGCGTGCGGACACCACGCCCAGATTGAGTGTGAGGATGTTCCATGGCCCAATACGCTGCCCGCGAAATCGAAAACTTGCCCGATAGCCCTGTGGCCCGTGAGGATTTGGGCGCGGGCGGTATTCCCCGGGGCGCCGGCGCACGCTCTCCGCTGTTCTGGAAGGTTCTGCTACTTTCGGTGGCAGTCGTCTGGGGCTACTCCTTTACGACCATGAAGGACGCGCTCGACACCATTCCGGTGTTTGAACTGCTCTACGTGCGCTTTCTGCCTGCGGCGTTGGTCATGTTTGTCATCTTCCACAAGCGCATCATCGCGCACCTCAATACCCGCAACCTTATCGTCGGACTTGGAATGGGCACACTAATGTGGGCCGCCTACGTCCTGCAGACAGTCGGCCTGGCGCACACCACGGCGGGCAAGAATGCTTTTTTGACGGGCACGTATTGCATCCTCGTGCCATTCGTGAGCTATTTTCTGAGCGGCGAAAAACTCACCCGCTATAACCTGGGCGCGGCACTGCTGTGCTTGGCGGGCATTGGCTTGGTGGCCCTCGATAGCGTTGAATTCAACATCGGTGACGTCATTACGCTGGCGGGCGCGGTCTTCTTCGCCGTCCAGATGGCGGTGACCGCCGAGTACGGTCGCAAAATGGACATCAACGTCATCACGTTTTGGATGTTTGTGGGCAACGGCGTGCTGAGCCTGATCTCGTCGCTGCTATTCGAGACCCAAGCGCCTCTGTCCGTTTGGACGCCGAGCTTTATCAGTGTGATGGCGTTTCTCTCGGTGGGCTGCACATGTGTGGCCCTGCTCATCCAAAACGTCGGCCTGGCGCATGTCCCGGCCTCGACGGGTTCACTGCTCCTTTCGATGGAGTCGCCTTCGGGCGTGTTGTTTTCGGTGCTGCTGATGGGGGAGGCGCTCACCTCGCGCCTGCTTGCCGGCTTTGCGCTCATCTTCCTGTCGATTATTTTGAGTGAGACTCACTTCGATTTTTTGCGCAAAAAGCCGCGCCAGCAATTGTAAACAACTTGTTGCGCCGCCCTTCTGGGGTGGCGTTTTTTTATGCCTCGCCTTTAAAGTTATGCATTGCACTTTAGAACATGAAAGTGCTTACTGCTAAAACTTCACTGGAGGGCATCTATGGCACCAGCTCTGTCCGATTTTCAACCGCAATCAGCGCCCAAGGCCACCGCGGCGGCGCAGGCCGCTATCGGTGACGGTCTTGTTGCAGAGGCTCAGGCTTTTGCAGGCGAGCTCGCTGCGTGGCGACACGATTTACACCAGATGCCCGAGCTGGGTAATAGCCTCCCGCAGACCTCTGCGTATATCCAAGCGCGCCTGACCGAGATGGACATTCCATTTGCCACGCTCGTCGACGGCTCCTGTGTTGTGGGCCTTGTCGGTGCCGGTGCCACCGCGGCCCAAGGCAATGGCGTCTGCACGGACGAACAGGCCGGAACGGTCGTTATGTTGCGTGGCGACATGGACGCCCTGCCCGTTGTCGAGGAATCCGGCGAGCCCTTTGCATCCACCAATGGCTGCATGCATGCTTGCGGTCACGATATGCACGCGACAGCGCTGCTTGGTGCGGCGCGCCTGCTCAAGGCCCGCGAGGGCGAGCTCGTCGACGCCAATGCCACCGTCAAACTGTTGTTTCAGCCGGGTGAGGAGACCTTTGAGGGAGCGCGCGCTGCCATCGCCGACGGCTTGCTCGAGAACCCGCGTCCCCAGGCTGCCTTTGCCATGCACGTTAATAGCCAGTCGCCGCTTGGCCTGGTGCTCTACGGCAGCCCGGCGCTCTCGGGCGTGTACGGTTTCCGCATCACGCTGCAGGGCAAGGGTGGCCACGGTTCCAGCCCCGAGATCTGCATCGACCCCATAACGGCCGGTGTGCATGTGCACCTGGCACTTCAGGAGCTCATCGCTCGCGAAGTGCCGGCGGCCAAGGAGGTCGCACTGACCGTGGGTAAGTTTGCCGGTGGCCAAGCGGCCAACGTCATTCCAGATACCTGCGTACTGGAAGGCACGCTGCGCGGCTTCGACGTCGAGCTCATGGAGCACCTCAAGACCCGCATCGCGGAGGTCGTCAAAGGTGTTGCCACGACGTATCGCACGCCGGCGACCATCGAGACGCTCTCAGATGTTCCCCCGCTCGTCCTCGATGACGACATGACCCAGGCTTCGCTTGGCTATGTGGGTGCGACGCTGCCCAAGGCCGCCTTCCTGCCGCTGTTCCATGCCATGGCGAGCGAGGACTTTGCGCTTATCTCGAGCGAGATCCCGAGTGCGTACTTTACCGTGGGCGCCGCTGTAACCGATACGGACGAGCACTTTGCCCAACACCATCCCAAGGCACGCTTTAGCGATGCCGAGCTGCCGCTCGGCGCCGCGGCTTACGCGGCGGTCGCTTTGGGCTATATCGCCGACCACCGGTAACACCCAACCTTGCCTTTTAAGCCTGCGGGCATGGCCATAAGGCCTATGCCCTTGTCTTTCAAGGCAATCTTGGGCACTACCGGCGCCATCGTCTCGGGCGTGCTGTTCGATGCCACGGGCTCCTTTGCGAGTACCTGGATTGTGTGCCTGGCGTGCTCCGTGGTCATGCTCGTGTTCCTGCTGGCATCCGAGCCCATCGCCGCCAAGCTGCGCGCGAGCGTGGCAGGGGAGTAGGTAGGCCAAGGCGCATCGCCACCTGTCCGTTTCGCCCGCGGCGGCACGTCTGGCCGAACGAGTCCCCATACCCTCGTTCGGTCAGACGCGCCGCCGCGTTGCTGCTTTGTGCCGTATAATGTCCACTACCTATGACGCGATACAAAAGAAAGGTGTTTGCCCATGCAGGCACAGAAGGCGGAGGGAACCCGCGACCTTATTGGCGCCGAGATGCGCGCCTGGCAAAAGATGCAGCAGATTGCGGCCGGCGTGTTCGAGCCGTTTGGTTTTAAACCCATCGAGACGCCCGCGATCGAGCAGGTGGACGTGTTTGTCCACGGTATCGGCCAGTCGACCGACGTCGTGCGCAAGGAAATGTTCCGCGTGTTCAGCGGTGCCAACCTGGAGCGCGTCTTTACCGAGGGTACCGACACTAAGCTTAAGCCCAAGCAGCGCCTGGCGCTTCGCCCCGAGGGCACGGCCGGCGTGGTGCGCGCCGTCGTGGAGAACAACCTGGTGCCCCAGGGCTCCACGCCGTTTAAGGCTTACTACGCCGAGGCCATGTTCCGCGGCGAGCGTCCCCAGAAGGGCCGCCTGCGCCAGTTCCATCAGGTGGGCATCGAGTGGCTCGGCGCTCCCGATCCGGCGGCAGACGCCGAGTGCATCATCATGCTCATGGAGTTCTACAAGCGCCT
>URNU01000169.1 GCA_900549275.1 uncultured Collinsella sp.
ACAAGGGCGTTCGCCTGAGCTTCGAGGGCTTTCCGTACCTCATCGTGTGGAGTAAGCCCGAGGGCGATTTTGTGGCAGTTGAGCCCTGGGGCGGCCTTTCGACCTGCTCCGATGAGGATGACGTGCTTGAGCATAAGCGCGGCTGCCTTGTCGCCAAGCCCAAGGAGACCGTCGTTCGCTCGTTCACGATTGAGATTCTGTAATTCCGTTTTGTCGACTCGTATCGCGAGGCACAAGGAGCCTGCGAGATAAGGAGCTAAAAATGATCCTCACCGTTACGATGAACCCGTCTGTCGATACGCGCTATCAGCTCGATGAGCTCGTTATCGATGACGTCAACCGTGTGACGCCCGAAAAGACCGCCGGCGGCAAGGGCCTCAACGTGGCCCGTGTGCTGGGTCAGCTGGGCGACGACGTTGTGGCAACCGGTTTGCTCGGCGGCCACATGGGCGCCTACATGGCTGAGCTCATGGACGCCAACGGTATTAACAACGACTTTGTGCCCATCAAGGGCGAGACTCGCATTTGCCTCAACATCCTCCACGCCGGCAACCAGACTGAGCTGCTCGAGAGTGGCCCGACAATTGCCCCCGAGGAGCTCGATGCCTTTACCGCCAAGTTTACCGAGCTTGCGGGCAAGGCCGACGTCGTCACCATTTCGGGTTCGCTGCCCCGCGGTGTCGAGGCAGACTACTATGCCAAGATCACGGGCATTGCCGAGAACGCCGGCGCCAAGGTGCTGCTCGATACCTCGGGTGCTTCGCTCGAGGCCGCCCTTAAGTCCGAAATTAAGCCCGAGCTGGTCAAGCCTAACCTGACCGAGATCAACGGCCTTCTGGGCACGAGCTTTACCACCGACGATGTGGACGAGCTCCGCGCCGCGCTTGCCTCTGATGCCCGCTTCTCCGATATCCCCTGGGTCGTCGTGTCCATGGGCGCTGCCGGCTCCGTTGGCTTCCACAATGGCCGTGCGTTCCGCGCCAAGACCCCCGATATCCCCGCCGTTAACGCTACGGGCTCTGGCGATTCGACCATTGCCGGCTTCGCACATGCGATTGCTGCCGGCGCCGACGACGAGACGGTGCTGCGTACCGCCAACACCTGCGGCAAGCTCAATGCCATGGATCCCATGACCGGCCATCTGGTCATGGACCGTTGGGACGAGGTCTACAACGGCGTTGTCGTGACCGAGCTGTAAAAGCCTGGGCGTCGGCCTCGGCATTGCTTGCTAGCTCATGTCGACGACAAGTGCGGTAGCATTATGCTGGGGCGCGACGCCGAGTTTGTCGTGTTCAATCCCGACCTTACCCTGGTCGAGGCGTATGTGGGTGGCAACAGCGTCGGTAACGCGTTTGCCGAGTAGCCGCCAAAGAAGCGATCCGAGAGGGGATTTAGATGATTTACGGTGCATTGGGCGATATCGAGGAGTACCGCGGAATGCTCAAGGGCCTCGACGTGCTGATCGACTGGCTCGAGGAGAACGACCCGGCAGAGCTCGAGGTCGGCAGCCATCCGATTCTGGGCGACAAGGTCTATGCGAACGTCATGGCTCCCACGACGCGTCCCGAGGCCGAGGCTCACTATGAGACGCATCAGCGCTATCACGACCTGCAGATCGACGTTGAGGGTCGCGAGGCCTTTAAGGTCGCCACGGGCAGCCTGACGCTGGTTCAGGAGTTTGACGAGAAGGACGACTACGATCTGGTCGATTCCGACGCTTCGATCGCCGGCGATCTTGCCGACGACAAGTTTGCGCTGTTCGTTGCCGGCGAGCCTCACATGCCCACGCTCGAGTTCCCGGGCGATGGCGCACAACCGATCAAGAAGATCTGCTTTAAGCTGCTTGCCGACGCCTACTGGGAGGGCTAGCGCGCTGCTCGGCTGAGTTGTTCGTGTTGCGAGCGTTATCCCTTGGAGGAGCGCGCTTGGGCCCCGCTGATCGCGGTTCCTTTGGGGATTGCGGTTGGCGGGGCTTTCTGTTTTTGAGTAGGAAGCGGTCGACGTGGCGATGCGTGGGCTGGCGCGCATGCACTCAAAATCGACAACAAAAAAGCCGCCCGAAGGCGGCTATCTTGTGCAATGGAGCCAGCGACCGGGCTCGAACCGGTGACCCCCGCTTTACGAGAGCGGTGCTCTACCAACTGAGCTACGCTGGCGGCCATGTGGTGACGCAACTGAGGCGTCAACGGCTGTCTATGATACGGGACATTGCAAATCCGCGCAAGTGTTCTGACGGCTTTTCTCACTTTAAATGCACTAATATTAGAGGCGTGATGTCTGCGGTACCCATTTGGTGCTTGACCTGCTGTTGAGTTGGTGGCCGACGTCCCGCCCGTATGGGTCTCAAACAGAATGGGGCTGCCATGGCTCAACCCAAGATCCTTCTCACGCGTATCGATGACCGTTTCATTTACGGGCAAGACGTTGCGCTGTGGAACGAAGCCGTAGGTTCCAACCTTGTCCTAATCGTCAACGATGAGATCGCGGCGGACGCTCGCATATGGGCCCCTATGAGGGTGGCGACACCCGAGGGTGTCTGGATGCGGTTTTTCTCGGTGCAAAGGACCGTCGACATCGTTCATACCGCAACGCCGCGCCAGTTGATTCTGATCATGGTGGCCTCACCCGCCGATGCGCTCGCGCTGGTTAAGGGTGGCGTGCCGATCAACAAGATCAGCATCGGCCATATGCAGGCAGGGGAGGGCAAACGTCCCGTTACGCCTGCCGTTGCCGTAGACGATACGGACATCGCCGCCTTCAAAGAGCTGCAAGAGCTCGGCATAGAGCTGGAAATCCGCTATCTCCCCAGTTCCACCCCCGACCCCATCGGCAATCTGTTCAACTGATCCCTTGGGGACGGAGGAAAACGGATCATTTTGCCCTTGCGAGGGACGCACGCGATGCCGCCTGTCAAAAACTATGTCCATTTACTACGTTTGATCGGCTATCGCCGAGCATGTCGAATTTGAGCAAAATAAAACCGCAGGTAGACGGATCGCGAATGTAACAAAAACCGGTGCATGGTCGAGCATCCCGGGCTAAACGTAGTAAATGGGCATAGTTTTGATATGTCACTCATACAGTCACAGCGAAAATGAGCCCAAAAGATGAAAAACGCCCGTCGGCGGTGGTGCCGACGGGCGTTGCTGTGTGATATGTCGCGTTGTGGGCCTAGTGCCTCATAAAGTGGTATTCGATCACATTGCTGTAGGGGTGACCCGGTCCCACGATGCCCTGGGGGAACAGCGGCTGGTGCGGCGTGTCGGGGTACATCTCGGCCTCGAGGGCAAAGCCAGCGCCCCAGCCATAGTTAGCATCGTCCTTGGCGTGCTCGTCGCTCAGCCAGTTGCCGGTGTAGAGCTGCACGCCCGGGGCGGTGGTGTAGTAGTCCAGCTCACGACCGGTCCACATCTCCTCGACGTGCATCGCGCGGCGCAGATTACGGCCGTACTGATAGCCATCGATGCACAGACAGTGATCGTAGCCACGGGACTGCTTAATCTGCGGGTCGTCGGCCTCCATGCCGGGAGCGACGGGGCGCAGCTCGCGAAAGTCGAACGGCGTACCCTCGACCGGAGCGATTTCGCCGGTGGGGATGCTCTGCTCGTTAACGGGCAGGTAGTGGGCGGCGTTAGCAACAAAGAAGTGCTCACAGTCCATGCCGGCGTTATGGCCGGCAAGGTTAAAGTACGTGTGGTTGGTCAT
>URNU01000170.1 GCA_900549275.1 uncultured Collinsella sp.
TAATGTCAGCCATGGTGACCTCCATAGTGCGACGCGGCTCGGCCGCGTAAAACTCAGTACGACCGTGCTTATACCCAGCGGCCCGCAAAGCAACCACTCGCGGGCGGCTCTTTTATATAATGGTGGGCACGCAAACGATTGGAGAGCGCATGCCCACGTCACAAAGCCAGAAAAAAGAAGCCATTGCCCAGGCGGCCGAGCAGGAGCTTGCATCGCTTGCGGCCCGTGGCGTGCGTATCGCGGGCAACGCGTGCTCGCCGATCGTACTGGTCAAAGGCGATTTGGATGATGCCGAGCGTTCGGGCGGCGAACTTGCCGCCGGCGCGGATGGTGCCGCATTGCGCAAGGCACTCGGGGCAATCGGTTACGCGCCCGAAGATTTTTGTGTGCTGGCGAGTGTTGCCGGCGCAGGCGACGGAGCTGTGGCGGTGGGCCACGCCCTGCCGTGCGACCTGTTCCGCGAGGCGCTTGAGGCCTTGGACCCCGAGGCGGTGCTGCTGCTCGATAACAGCGCGGCCGATGTCATGCGCGAAACCTACGCCGACATGCTCGTGGCGATTGATGACTTCGACACCGCCATGCTCAAGCCCGGTCTGATCGCCCATGTGCAGGGCCGCCGCGTGCTCGCGCTCGATGGCTTTGAGGCGGCGCTGACCGACAAAGCGGCCAAGCAGCGCATGTGGGCCTATATCAAGCAGCTGACCCCGGCGGCTGCTCCACTGTAGCGGATTGGCGCCGGCGAGCGATTGCCTGGCGGGCATGCCGTCGACCATGCGCGGCGGCCGTCCAAAGATGCCTCCTACGCTATCGAGAGCTCGGCTATCCTTAACTTGTCAGTTCGAAAATGGGCCTGCCGCATGACCGAATCTTTATTTTAACTTTACACCTAGGTTTACAGCTGTCTTGTCAGCTGTAAACCTAGGTGTCATACTAAAGCCCCAAGATTCGCCAAAAGAGAGGGGCCTTGATGGCACAGAGCGCGAACATGGATGCATCGGAGCTTGCACGCGACATTGCGGCCGGCCTGGCATCGGCAACGACGGCAACGGAGCGTGCGGCATTGGTGCCCGCAGAGCTCGTCGAGGCCATTCAGCAACTAAAAACCCAACGTGATGCGGTGATCCTGGCACACTATTACGTGGCGCCCGAGGTCCAGGCTGTGGCCGATTACGTCGGCGACAGCTTCTACCTGGCAAAGCTCGCCAAGAGCCTGCCGCAGCAGACCATCGTGCTGTGCGGCGTGGAGTTTATGGGCGAGAGCGCCAAGCTGCTCAACCCCACCAAGACCGTGCTGCTGCCCGAGCCGGGCGCGGACTGCCCCATGGCGCACATGGTCAAGCGCGAGACGGTCGACGCCGCCCGCGCCGAGTACGGCGACGACCTGGCTGTCGTCTGCTACGTCAACTCGACGGTCGAGATCAAGAGCTGGAGTGATGTGTGCGTCACCAGCTCCAACGCTGTCAAGATCGTGTCCGAGCTGCCGCAGCAGCACGTCCTGTTCATTCCCGACCAAAACCTCGGTCGCTTCGTAGCCGAGCAGGTGCCGCAAAAGCACGTCCTGCTTAACAAGGGCTACTGCCCGCGCCACCACATCATCACCGTCGAGCAGATCGTCGATGCGCAGGAGGCACATCCCGACGCGCTCGTACTGGCGCACCCCGAGTGCAAGGCCGACGTGTTGGCCGAGGCCGACTACATCGGCTCCACCGCCGGCATCATCAAGTATGCCGAGGAGTCGGACGCCAGCGAGTTCATCATCGTGACGGTCCGCGGCGTGCTCTACGAGCTCGAGCGCCGCTGCCAGGGCACCGGCAAAAAGTTCTACTTCCCCGCGGTGCAGCCCACCTGCGTCAACATGGATCTCATCACGCTCGAAAAACTCGTACGCTGCCTGGAGACGGGAGAGGGCGAGGTGCAGATTGGCGTGTCGGACGAGGCCGCCGACCAGGCTAAGCTCACACTCGACCGCATGCTCGAGTACGCGGCGCGCTAAAACAACGTGACATGAGGGGCGGTCCCTTATGTCACATTACAAGGGAGAGGATTCCTGTGGAAACCAAGCAATACTCCGACATGGAGTGCGACGTCGTCATTGCCGGCTGCGGCGTGGCGGGCCTGTACGCTGCCCTCAATCTGCCGACGAGCACGCGCGTGATCATGCTCTCCAAGGGCGCGGTCGACGAGTGCGATTCGATGCTCGCACAGGGCGGCATCTGCGTGCTGCCCGAGGGCTCGGACTACGATGCCTTCTTTGAGGACACCATGCACGCCGGTCACTACGAGAACCGCCGCGAGAGCGTAGACATCATGATCCGCTCGAGCCGCTCGGTCATCAACGACCTGCTGGCGATGGGCGTGGACTTTGAGCGCAAGGCCGACGGCAGCCTCGACTTTACCCGTGAGGGCGCGCACAGCCGCCCGCGCATCGCCTTCCATGCCGACATTACGGGCAAGGAGATTACGACCAAGCTGCTCCAGGCTGTCCGTAAGCTGGACAACGTGCAGATTCTCGAACACGTTGCCATGACCGACATCCTGACCGCCGAGCGCGATGGCGCCACGGTGTGCACCGGCGTTGTCGCCGTTGCCGTGGATGAGGGCGATTCGGCTCGCCCCGCCGACGAGCTGGCAAATGCCGCCGAGGGCGTGCATGCCGGCGAGCCTTTTAAGATCCATGCCCGCCACACGCTGTGGGCTACGGGCGGTATCGGCGGCGTATACGACCATTCGACTAACTACCCGCAGCTCACGGGCGATGCCTGCTACATTGCTCAGGAGCATGGCATTACGATGGAGCACCTGGACTACGTGCAGATTCACCCCACGGGATTGTTCTCGCCGCAGCCGGGCCGCACCTTCCTGATCAGCGAGAGCTGCCGCGGTGAGGGCGCGATTCTGCTCAACGCCGCCGGCGAGCGCTTTACCGACGAGCTGCAGCCGCGCGACGTGGTCGCCGCCGCTATTCGCGAGCAGATGAAGCAGGACGGCACCGAGCACGAGTGGCTGAGCTTTGCCCCCGTCGAGCGCGACGTGGTGACCGGGCACTTCGCCAACATCCGCGCGCGCTGCCTTGAGGACGGTCGCGACATCCTGGATGAGCCCATCCCCGTCACGCCCACGCAGCACTACTTTATGGGCGGCGTGTGGGTCGACAAGGACGGCCGCACCTCGATGCCCGAGCTCTACGCCGCTGGCGAGACGGCCTGCAATGGCGTTCACGGCAAGAATCGCCTGGCTTCCAACAGCCTGCTCGAGTCCCTAGTCTGGGGTCGCCGCGCTGCTTGGCGTATGCGCACCGGCGAGTCGCTGGCCGTGGAACAGGCAGGCGAGCCCGCGCTCGATGGACGCCATCGCGCCTTGAGTTCCGATACCCTTGCAATCGATGATCTGGCCCGTGCCGCCGGCACGCAGGCCGTGGAGGAGTAGACCATGAATCCCATTACCATGAAACTCGTCGTCGATGATCTGATTCTGCAGGCCCTGCGCGAGGACATTACGTTTGAGGATGTGAGCACGGCGAGCGTGTGCCCCACGGCGCGTCCCGCCACGGTGGAGCTCATCGCCAAGGCCGACGGCATCATCGCGGGCCTGGACGTGTTCGCTCGCACCTTTGAGCTGCTGGATTCGCAGAGCTCGGTGCTGTTTGATGTTGCCGACGGCGACGAGGTGCACGCTGGCGACCACGTGGGCCAGGTGCGCGGC
>URNU01000171.1 GCA_900549275.1 uncultured Collinsella sp.
CGCGTGGGCTTTGTGTTCCAGAACGCCGATGCGCAGCTCTTTTGCGCCACAGTCGGCGAGGAGGTCGCGTTTGGTCCCGCCCAGATGGGATTTCCGGCAGACGAGCTCGAGCGCCGCGTGAGCGATGCCATGGAGCTGTTCCAGGTTGCCGATCTGGTCGATGCCTCGCCTTATCAGCTTTCGGGCGGGCAAAAGAAGCGCGTGGCGCTGGCTGCGGTGGTGTCGATGAACCCGGATATCCTGGTGCTCGACGAGCCTACCAACGGACTTGACGAAGACTCGTGCGACATCGTGGTCAACTTTCTACTGGCCTATGTTGCTGCTAGCAAGACGGTCTTGATGAGCACGCATCATCAGGATTTGGTGCGGCGCCTGGGTGCCCGCGCCATCTATATCGATCGATATCATCATGTGGTCGAGGCGCCTGTGTCGTCGTATGGTACCGAGAGCGGCGCTGCGGAATAGTTGCTGCGTAGTAGGGCTGCGGCCGCGCTCGGCTTGCTGTGAATGGTATAGTTATCCGGGTTTTACGGGGGTGGCTATGCCAAGTTGGAATATTCATATCGCTCAGACGGAACGACTGCTGGCGCGTGCTGGCACGCTTGCCGATAACGTGCGCGACCGCAATGCCTTTTTGTTTGGCAGCGTGGTTCCGGATATCTTCGTGGGCTATATGGTCCCTGGCATCGCCGATCCCATCCCGTACCGCATTACGCACTTTGCAAAGCCCGAGCCTATCCCTAAACCTCGTGAGCATGAGTTCTGGGATACCTATGTGGCGCCGCTGCTTAAAGGGGCGCCTGTTGGTACGCCGGCTGCCGCGACCTCGATTGTCGAGGAGCGTGAGCGACTCAATCGGGTACATTATCCCCAACGTTACAAGGACGCCGAGCCGGTTGCCGGCCCCGGCACCTGTGAGTTTTCGCTTGCGTCCGAAGATGTGGCGCAGTCGCTGCTCGATTTAACACTGGGCGTCTGGTCGCATCTGGTGGCCGATACCGTATGGAATACACGCGTGAATCAGTACCTGGAGGCGCACGGCGGCAAGCCGTGTGAGGAGTTCCGCATTAAAAAGCAAGGCGACTTTGACTGGTTTGGCAAGACGCTCGGCATTGTTTCGATTCCGCGTGCGACCGATCGCCTGTATACTGCGGCGACGCGTTTTGGGCAGTATCCCATCCATAAAGAATATGTGCTCAAGACCATCGGCGTCATGCACGAGATTGTACGCGAAAACCCCGGCGAGCCCGATCATCCGCCGTATCGCTTGCTAACCGAGGAGTTTTTCGATTCAACGTTTACCGAGGTCGTCGAGCTAACCGAGGCGGGATTTGCCGCCCGCGTCGCATCACCCGGTGCGCCCGCTCTGCCCCTGATCGCTAGCTGCTAGCCGGCCGGCTTGACGGTGAACGGCTCATCCCAACTGACTAACAGCTCCCGTCGCAGGGCGTAAACACGGCAAACGAGCTGCACATTTCATAGCATGCCATAAGCAGCTGGTTGCGTGTCATGCTATACAGCAAGCATCGGCGCACAGAAAAAGGGCCCGGAAGGCGAAGCCTTTCGGGCCCTTTGCAATGCAAATGTGCTTGCAAGTGCGTTTTAGCGCACCTGAGCGACGTAAGCGACGTTGGTCGAGGAGACCTTGTCCTCGAGCTGGACGCTCATGCGGGGATCGCCGGCGGTAGCGACGGTCAGGTCGCCGGTCTTGACGTAGCCGAGCTCCTTAGCGGTCTCAATCGCCTTGACGATCGTGCCGTTGACGGTGCCCTGGGTAATCTCGGCCTGGTGCGGGATAACGCCCCAGTACATGATCATCTGCTGGACGGCCCACTCGTGGCGGGAGAACGCGCAGATCGGCATGTTGGGACGGAAGTGCGAAATCAGGCGAGCGGTACGACCGGTGGTCGTCGGCACGGTGATGCACTTGGCGCCAACGGTGGTGGCCATGTTCACAGCGGACATACCCACAACGTTGTTGACAACGCGGGTACCGTGAGCATCGGCCGGAACCTCAAGCGGAGCGTGAGCCGGGAGGTACTTCTCGGTCTCGAGAGCAATGCTGGCCTGCATCTTGACGGCCTCGACCGGGTACTTACCGGCAGCGGACTCGCCGGACAGCATGACGGCGTCGGTGCCGTCGTAGATGGCGTTAGCAACGTCGGCAACCTCGGCGCGCGTCGGGCGCGGGTTCTGCTGCATGGAGTCGAGCATCTGCGTAGCGGTGATGACGGGCTTGTAGGCCGCGTTGCACTTGGCGATGATCTCTTTCTGGATGTGGGGAACGAGCTCGGGCTTGATCTCGATGCCCAGGTCGCCACGGGCAACCATGATGCCGTCGGAAGCCTCGAGGATCTCGTCGAAGTTCTCGACGCCCAGGGCGCACTCGATCTTCGGGAAGATCGTGACGTGCTCGCCACCGTTCTCGCGGCAAAGCTTGCGGATGCCGCGGACGGACTCGCCGTCACGGATGAAGGAAGCGGCGATGTAGTCGATGTTCTCGGTCAGGCCAAAGAGGATGTCCTGACGATCGCGCTCGGTGATGGCGGGCAGCGAGATGTTGACGTTGGGCATGTTGACGCCCTTGCGCTCGCCGATCAGGCCGTCGTTCTTGACGACGCAGGTCATGTCCTGGCCGTCGACGGACTCGACCTCGAGGGCAACCAGGCCGTCATCGATCAGGATGAGGGAGCCCTTCTCGACCTCGGAGGGCAGGGCCAGGTAGTCGAGGGAGATGTGCTCAGCGGTGCCGTGGAAATCCTCGGACGTGGGCTGAGCGGTGACGACGATCTTGTCGCCGGTCTTGACGGCAACCTTCTTGCCGTCGACCAGAAGGCCGGTGCGGACCTCGGGGCCCTTGGTGTCGAGCAGGATGCCGACGGGCAGACCGAGCTCCTTGGAAATACGACGGACGCGCTCGATGCGACCGTGGTGCTCGTCGTAGGATCCGTGCGAGAAGTTAAAACGGGCGACGTTCATGCCCGCCTTGATCATCTCGCGGATGGTCTCGTCGCTATCGCAGGCGGGACCCATGGTGCATACAATCTTGGTGCGCTTGTACATTCAGACCTCCATCTGACATCGTCTTGCGCTGATAGATAAACCATAAGAAATAAAACTGAGATGATTATAACGAAATGGCGACCGAATACCCCAAAAAATCGACCGTATGCCGAATTAGAAGTTCATTTTTTGCGGAAAAACGGTATATGCAAAAACTTTACCAACCGTTCTAACCGCTGCTATCTGGGCGATATTTCAGTTTGATGATGCGCCGAAGAAAAAACGTTTTATCAATGTTGAGCATCACACGGTCTGCACCGTTGCGCCTGTGCCGTGTTTCCAGATGGAATGTTTTGGCTAGACGCGTCGCTTTGGGGTACCATAGCCCCACTATCAACTGCCGCTCAGCACGGCAGCCTTGATGAGCCCTTGCCCTTCTCCTGGGAATTATGATCGGGCATCAATCTGCTGAGTGGCCCGAATCCCAGGAGGGGACTCTATATGCAAAAGGAATACCTGTCCGCCGCGGCGGAGGTGCTCAGCGACCAAGGTGTCGATGAGAACCTCGGCCTGAGCACCGGCGAGGCGTCGTCGCGCCTCGCCAAGACAGGCCCTAACAAGCTCGAGGAAGCCGAGAAGACGCCGCTGTGGAAGCGTTTCTTTGAGCAGATGGCCGACCCCATGGTCATCATG
>URNU01000172.1 GCA_900549275.1 uncultured Collinsella sp.
TTGTCCTTGCCGATCACGGAATCGGACAGGTCGTCGCGACCGCCGCCCGTCGTGGGCTGAACCACCTTGAGCGTGGATGGGCGCTGGCAGCCGGCGAGCGCGCCGGCGACGACGGAAGCGCTCGCAGCGAGAGCGCTACCCAAAAAGATGCGGCGGCTGCATACCGGCTGTGGATGCGCGTCGCGTTGATGGGGAGAATGCATAATCTGCCTTCCCTGTTGAATCGTATGCTGACGACTTAACAGGATATACGCCAGCGACCAGCAGCGCAGCACAAGCTCGAAAAATTAATAGACACACGGCAGTCATTGGGAACGTCGATGTTTTGGCAATGCCAGCGAGCGACGTCCAGAGCGAACAAGTGGCATGAAAAAGGCAGGGCATGACCAGAAGGTCTATGCCTTGCCTTTTGAATGACAAATTATCGCTCTGGACGGCGCGCAGCATCGACCGAGCGGCGGAACCTCTAGAGCAAGGTGACGCTAAAGCTGCGCTTGTCCGTCTCGCCGGGAGCCAAGGTGATGGTGTTGACCTTATGCTCAAAGACGTCGTCCTCGGTGTCCATGGTGGTGTGACCGGTCCAGGGCTCGAGCGCCACAAACGGAGCGTCGTTGGCGGCAGACCACACGCCGATGTACTTAAAGCCCTCAAAGTCGATCTTGACGCCGTGGCCCGACTTGCGGCCGCGCAGCGTGAGCGTGGAGCCCGGGGTATCGGTGAACATGATGGCGTCGTTATCGAAGCTGCGGTGCGTGATGGGCAGCACGTCCGAGTTGTCGGGAGCCTTATAGCTACCCTCGAACGTCATAAGGCCATCGGGCGTGATGACGGGGGCCTCGTTAGTCCAAGCCTCGGTAAACGCCAACTCGTAATCCTCGAACGCCTCGTCCTCGGCGCCGGGGGCGGGCACGTTAAATGCGGGGTGGCCGCCCACCGAGAACGGCAGGTCCACGTCGCCGGTGTTGGTGACGGCAAAGGTCTGCGTGAGGGTGGCGTCGCCGGTCAGGGCATAGGTCATGTTGAGCTTAAAGTGGAACGGGAACGCCTTGAGCGACTCGGGCGTGTCGGTGAGCTCGTAGGTAACGGACGAACCATCCTCCGACACCTCGACGATCTTGTGCTCGACAATGCGCGCGATGCCGTGGCGAGCCATCTCGCAGGTGCCGGCTGCAGACGTCGCCGTGTTGTTGCGCAGCGATCCCACGATGGGGAACAAGATGGGCGCGTGCTTGCCCCAAAAGGCCGGGTCGCCCTGCCACAGATACTCATTGCCGTTGAGAGCAAGGCTCGTGAGCTGGGCGCCCATGGAATCGATGGCCGCGGTGAGGCCGTCGCGCTTGATGGTAGTGACGGTGGACATGCTACTTCCTCCAATGGTAAACAACGGTGTCGAGGGCTATTGTCCCACTCTTGGCGGCGGGGTTGAGCGGCAGGCGCAGTTATTGAGCAATAGCGTAAAGGTCAAACCCGCCCTGCGGCGTGCTATCGACCGTATCGGGCGCCTGTGAATTAAAACTCACCGGAACCATGCGCTTTGAGGCGCGGTAACGCATGCCGTCGGTGGCGACGGGCGGCTCATCGACCGTGAGCTCGTAGTCGCCGGGCTTGAGTTCGATGCCGTCACCTTCGGAATTGACGTATTGATACTCGTCGATTACTTGTCCCTTGAGCGTGCGGCCCACGATATGGACGAGCATCTGGCTATCGCCGCGCGCGGTATCCCACGTCGCGCCGTCCTTAACCTCGACCGACACATGTACCGAGCGCGTGCGGCCGAGCGATTGCTCGACAGACATCTCGACCTTGGCGGCGTCTTTTCGCTGTTGTTCAACATGGCTCCAGACGTTTCCAATTACCGAGCATGCGATAACGCCGGCCATGAAGGCGATGAAGATGGGACCGAGCGGAGAGCGGCGACCCGTGTCTTCCTCGCGAGCCAGGTTGGGGCGATGCGTGGGGGCGGGCGCCCGGGCACCCTGAGCGGGCACGTCGAGTATGCTGAAGGATGCCGTGCTGCCGGGGTCGATGTTATGGCGCGGCTGCGGGGTCTTGGCCGGCGAGATGGACATGTCCGCCGGCTCATCGAGTGTGGCCGTGGCATCAGCCTTAGCCTCATCGGCCTCGGCTTGGGCCCAAGCCTGCTCAAAGGTCAGGGGCTCGGCGGCATCGGAGGCGGCGTCAAGCTCGACGGCGGCATCGTTGCCGGTCTCGTCCTCGTCGCTCGACATGTCACGCAGCGCAGGCTCGTCCCACTCCTCATCCGGAGCTTCGCCCTCGCTATACCACCATTCAAAGTTATCGATATCCATACGGGGCGCCCCTTAGGCCTCGCAAATAAACACTTGCTAGCCTTATACCCGCAGATGGCACCGACGCTCACCCGCGCCGGACACGAAAACCGTCACAACATTCGACGCTTTTCCTCGTTTTTGAGATTTTCGCCGAATGTTGTGACGGTTTGGGCGACTGGCTGGCAGCGCAATGTGACAAAGGGACTGCCCCTTTGTCACATTCTGTTAGAGTTGCAGGGATTGAATCCCGCTTATTCATGCGACATTGGAGTGAAAGCCTTGATCGCCGCGACCACGCCTAAAAGTAAGTCAACCGCCGCCGTGCTCTCCCCCACGCGCACCAAGCTCTGCCTGGCGCTGCTCGTGCTGTTGGGATTCTCGCTCGGCTGCTCCGAGTTCGTGGTCATCGGCATCGAAAGTGACTTGGCGACGGAACTCGGCGTATCGCTTGCCACCGCAGGCCAACTTATTAGCGTGTTCGCGCTGGTCTACGCCATCGCCACGCCGGTGCTTGCGCTCGGCACGGGGCGATTCCGCCGCTACCAGCTGCTCGTGTGCTACAGCATCGTCTTTGTGCTCGGCAACCTGGTGATGGCGTTGGCGCCCAACTTCCAGGTGCTGTTTATCTCGCGTATCATCCTGGGCTCCGTCTCGGGCGCGCTGCTCGCCGTGGGTGTGACGTACATCCCCGAGCTGCTGTCCCCGCAGCAAACTTCGCTTGCCATCTCGGTGGTATATGGTGCGTTTTCCGTGGCAATGGTCTTTGTCACTTCGATCGGCAAGTTTGTGGCCGACACGCTCGACTGGCACGTGGCCATGTACGGCACGCTGACCTTTGCCGTTTTGATCTGCGGAGCGCTCGTGACGTTTATGCCGCGCGCTGGGCAAACCGACGAGCCCGCCACCTTCCGCGAGCAGGCGGGGCTGCTACGCGAGCCGAGCATCATCACCGGCATGCTCATCTTTTTGTTTGGCGTGGGCTCGGTCTACGTATTCTACGGCTACGTGACGCCTTATCTTGAGCAGGTGCTGGGTATGGGCACTGTTCAGGCGAGTACCACACTTATGGCCTACGGCGTGTTCTGCCTGATCTCGAACATCCTGGGCGGATGGATCGATGCGCGTTTTGGCATGAAGGCGCTGCTGGTTACGTTTGTGCTGCAGGCGGCGGCGCTGCTTGGGCTGTTTGCCGTGGGCGCCGCCATGCCGCTCGCGCTCATCTTTGTCTTTAGCTTGGCGCTGCTCATGTACCTGTTCTCGGTCTCGTGCATCACACACTTTATGGATGTGGCGCGCAGCCGCCATCCCAAGTCGATGGTACTCGCGAGTTCGGTTGAGCCCATGGCGTTTAACGTCGGCATCTCGTTTGGCACCGCAGTGGGCGGCGCCGTGGTAAGCAGCAT
>URNU01000173.1 GCA_900549275.1 uncultured Collinsella sp.
ACCGATCTGCTCGTCAACTGGAACAAGACCTCCAAGCAGTGCTATGACGAGCTCAAGGAGAACGCCTCCAACCGCAACATGGTTATGCCTGCCCAGAAGGCCGTCGAAGAGGTTGTCGAGCACCGCATCAGCCTGTTCAAGAATATCGTCGCTTAGGGACGAGGCGCACCGATGCAGATTACGGAGATGCTCAAGCGCGAAAACGTTCGCCTTGTCGATTCTGTCGATTCCTGGCAGGACGCGATCAAGCTCGCCATCGCTCCGCTCAACGAGGGCGGCTACGTCGAGGATCGCTATGCGGATGAGATCATCCGCGCCACCAACGAGATGGGTCCCTACTATGTGCTCACCGAAGACGTCGCGCTGATTCACGGTCGCCCCGAGGATGGCTGCATTAAAGGCCAGCTTGCCGTGACGGTCCTGAAGAAGCCCGTTAGGTTCTCGGAAGACAGCTTTGATGTTCGTCTTTTGGTCGCACTTGCGGCAGAGGATTCCAATTCACATATTGAGGCTATGCAGGTACTTGCTGGCATCTTTATGGATGAGGACAAGATTGCGCAGATCGTCGCTTCTGATGATGCCGACGAGATTTATCAGGCATTTACGGGTGCGGCAGCGTAAAACAGTGTCGCTTGGTGCGGGCGAGTCTATGTATTCGCCCGCACCTACCCCGAGGTGGGGCACGTGCCCCAAAAGGAAAGGAAATGAACATGGTCAAGATTTTGTGCTGCTGCGGCAATGGTCTTGGAAGCAGCTTTGCCTGCCAGATGGCTATCGAGCAGGTTATGAAGAAGCTCGGGGTCCAGTGCAAGATGGACCACGACAGCGTTTCCAGCGCCGCGGGTGCCTCCAAGGGCTTTGACATGATTGTCGCTGCCGAGAACTTCAAGACGCAGATCGAGAGCTACAACACCGGTCTTCCCTGCGTGTTCCTCAAGCGCCTTGTCGATAAGAAGGAAATCGAGGAGAAGCTGACCCCGGTGCTCAAGGAGATGGGCGTCCTTGAGTAAGGGTCTCTTCGCCTAGATTGATAGAAATGTACATGAGAAAAAGGGGTGTACAACATGGCTGTTCTTGAGTTTATTATCAATAACATCCTGACGCAGGCCGCCGTTGTTATCGGTCTCGTCGCCTGCCTGGGCCTTGTGCTTCAGAAGAAGTCGGCCAACGACGTGTTGCTCGGCACGTTTAAGACGATGCTCGGCTTCCTTGTTCTGGCTGCCGGCTCGAGCGTCATGCAGGGCTCTCTTGCCTACTTTGGCGATATGTTCAACTCCGCCTTCGGCTTCAACGGCATGACCGCCGTCGTCGCTTCCATCGAGGGCATCAACGGTCAGGCAATGACCGACCTCGGCCTTGGCTCCGAGATCGCCATCTGCCTCGCTGGCATCTTCGTGGTGAACATCATTCTCGCTCGTTTCACCAAGTTTAAGTATGTGTTCCTGACTGGCCAGGCCCTTCTGTGGGAGTCCACGCTCTGCGTCGTGTTCGCCTTCTTCTGCGGTCTGCGCGGTATCCCCCTGATCGTCGTCAGCTCCATCGTCGGTGGCGCCTTCGCTACCCTCATGCCTGCCTTCGCTCAGCCCGTTGTCCGCAAGATTACCGAGTCCGATGACATCGCCCTGGGTCACTTCTGCACCTTCGGCTATATGTTCACCGCCCTTATCGCAAGCATCACCAAGAAGCTCGCTGGCGGCAAGGAGTCCAAGTCCACCGAGGACCTCGAGATTCCGCAGTCCCTGTCCTTCCTCCAGGATACCTACGCTGCTGTCGGCCTGGTCATGATCGTTTTCTACCTGGTCGTCGCTGCTTTCGCTGGTCCCGCTGCTGCTGCTGACTACTGCGGCGCCACCAACTTCATGGTCTACGCTTTCCTCCAGGCCATGCAGTTCGTCGTCGGTCTGTACGTCCTGCTCGCCGGCGTCCGCCTGCTGCTCGCCGAGCTCGTCCCCGCCTTCCAGGGCATCTCGATGAAGCTTGTCCCCGATGCGCGCCCCGCTCTGGACTGCCCTGTCCTGTTCACCTATGCCCCTAACGCCGTTATCTTCGGCTTTGTGTTCACCACGCTTGGCTCGCTGATCGGCATGGCTATTACCGGCCTCATGGGCACCCTCGTCATCCCCGGCGTTATGTCCAACTTCTTCGCTGGTGGCACTGCTGGTGTCTTCGGTAACGCCATCGACGGCCGTCGCGGCGCCATCATCGGCTGCATCTTCCACGGCATCTTCATCATGATCCTGCCTGCGCTCCTGTCCCCGATGCTCGCTCAGATTGGCTTCGTGAACATGACCTGCACCGACGTCGACACCGTCGTCACCGGCTTCTTCTTCATGGCCATCAAGTCCATCCTCAGCGTCTTTGGTATCGCATAAGGATTCTTGTAGCGCCTGACGAAGGTCCAAGTCTTTCTTTAAGGGGGTTGTTCCTGTGCCTGGTCCCCGGCAGGGGAACAACCCCCTTCGTTTATTACTGCTAGTGGAGGTTTCCAATGGGTTTGTTTGGATTTGGCAAGAAAAAGGAGAAGGTGGCCTCCGCTGCAGCCGAGACCGCACCCGTTCTCGATCGAGATGCCGTTCTCGACGCCGTTAAGGCAAAGCGTTCCGAGCTCGAGGGCAAGGAGGGCGTCGCTGCCGCAAACGTTCTAAACGAGATTGGCAAGCTTTATGCCGATGCCAACATGATCGACGAGGCCGTTGAGGCATACGAGCAAAGCCTGGAAGTCAATCGCACGATGGGCAAGGCGTCTGCGGCACTGGTCAAGCTGTACAACAAGAAGCGTGCGGCTGCCGCCGAAGCGAAAGACGATGAGGCTATCAAGTATTACATGGACAAGGTTACCGAGATGCTTGCCATCTCCAAAGACCAGCTTCGTGGCAAATAATCAGGTAGTAAGAAGGGTTTCCCAGCATGGAAAAGACGCTGATTTTGCTTGCCGGACCTCCGGCTACGGGCAAAACCGATTTGGCAGATCGCATCAAGGCTCGCCATACATCCGAGAGCTTTTTGAGTGTCTCGCTTGATGACGTTAAGGAAGAGTATTGGGATACGTACGGCTTTAACAATGCCGAGGAAAAGGCACAGGTTGATGCGAACGCTCTTCAGGAGTGGTTCCGTCGCCTCGATGCCGCCATGGCGGATGGGCCGCAGATTATGTGCGATTATCCGTTCTCTGCCAAGCAGCACGACAGGCTCGCCGAGCTGGCAGACAAGCACGGCTACCGTGTGCTCACGATTCGTCTTGTCGCCGATCCCGTTATGATCAGCAAGCGCTACCGTGCTCGCGATCTTAAGCCGACGCGTCATCTTGCGCACATTGTGACGCATTATCACAAGGGCGATGTGCTCGAGGATCGTAGCAAGGGCGACGACCTGGTCGATCTGGATATCCTTGTCGACCGCATCAAAAACCGCGGCTATGATACGTTTGAGCTGGGTCATACCATTGAGCTTGACGTGACCAATGTCGATACTGTTGACTATCCGGGCTTTTTGGCCAAGGTCGATGAGTATCTGGACGATCCTTCGTCGGTTGCCGCCATTGCCGCCAAGGCGGGGGCAGAGTTTACTGATGAGGACCTCTGCTCGCGCATTGACTACACATTGCTTAAGCCGACGGCGACTTGGGATCAGATTGATGCCATTTGTGCCGAGGCATTCGAGTACGGTTGTGCCAGCGCATGCAT
>URNU01000174.1 GCA_900549275.1 uncultured Collinsella sp.
ATCGTGGCGCTCGAGGCACTCAACCGCCCCTGCGAGGTCGAAGTCCATTCCGATTCGCAGTACGTCGTCAACGCCTTTAACAAGCACTGGATCGACGGCTGGAAAAAGCGCGGATGGAAAACCGCCAACAAGCAGCCCGTCAAGAACCGCGACCTATGGGAGCGCCTGCTTGCCGCAAAGAGTAAGCATAAGGTGGAGTTCATCTGGGTTAAGGGGCATGCCGGCCACGAGCTCAATGAGCGCTGCGACGAGCTCGCCACCACCGCGGCCGACGGAGCCAATCTCGATATCGACACCGGCTTTAACGAGAGCGACCTGTAACGGCGTTTTCGCACGCCATTTCTTGCCCCCTCGCGCTACACTCATCCTGTAAACCGAACGGCACGAGGGGGATACATGCTGCGCATCGCAACCATCGGCACATCCATGATTACCGACGACTTTATCCAGGTCGTCAACGCCAACGACCAAGCCGCGTTTGTGGGTACGCTCTCGCGCGATGCAGATCGCGGCGCCGCCTTCACCGCTAAGCACGGCGGCGAACGCAACTTCACCGCACTCGACGAGCTCGCGTCCGCCGACGACGTCGATGCCGTCTACATCGGCAGCCCCAACGCACTCCATCACGAGCAGGCGCTCGCCTGCATCGCCGGCGGTAAGCACGTTATCGTCGAAAAGCCCTTCTGCGCCACCGAGGCGCAAGCGCTCGAGGTCTTCCGGGCTGCCGAGGCAGCTGGCGTCGTGGCTCTCGAGGCCATGCGCCCGCTTCACGATCCCGCTTTCCACGCCATTGAGGACGCTCTGGGCGAAATTGCGCCCATTCGCCGCGCCTCGCTGCGCTTTGGCAAGTATTCCTCACGCTACAACGAAATCCTCGCGGGGCGCGCCACCAATATCTTCGACTGCCACATGGCCTCGGGCTCCCTCATGGACATTGGCGTCTACGCCGTCGAGCCCATGGTCGAGATTTTCGGCATGCCCTCTGGTCTCACCAGCATGACCACGCTGCTCGACCCCTCAACGCAAGAGCTCACCCATGGCCCCATCGACGGTTGCGGTTCCATTCTCGCCAGCTATGGCGGTGGCCGTATCTCCGTCGAGCTCGCACACTCCAAAATTACGAATGACCTGCTGCCCTCGCAGATCGAAGGCGAGCGTGGCACCATCCAGATTGATCATCTGTCCACGCCCCGCAACGTACGCATCGACTACCGCGGCGACGTCGTACGCGGCTCGGCGACCGAGGCACCGCGCGAACAGGGCGACAACGGCCGCGCGCTCGACCTGCCCAAATCTAGCAACACTATGGAATACGAACTCACAGACTTTATCACCGCCATCGGCGGCATCGATAACGTTAAGGAAGAAATCTGGGAGACCCCGGCGGGACGCCACGAACTCGGCCACTACCGCGATGTCACGCTCGTCTCGCTGCGCATCATGGATGCCGTGCGCCAGCAAGCCGGCATTACCTTCCCCGCCGATTCAGTCAAGCAGGCCTAGCGATGGGCTTTTTTGACAAGTTCTTCTCCGGCATCAATCGAGAGCCTCAAAAACCGTCTGGCGTTGAACTCGAGCTGCGACGCAGGCTTACTGTGCTAGCAAGCGACGCAGCCACCCAAAACGCTCCCCAGCGCTATTTTCTGCGGTGGGAGGGCCAAGTCCAGGGCGTCGGCTTTCGCTTTACCAACACCAATCTCGCACAGACGTACGCACTCACCGGCTGGGTACGCAATATGGAAGACGGTTCGGTCGAAATGGAGGTACAAGGCGCGCCCGCGAATATCCTGTCTCACCTCGAAGCGCTCCATGCCTCCTATGAGCGAATGGGCATACGTTTTCGCCTCGAGGACGCACAAATTCGCGCCGCGCTTACCAGCGAAGATGGTTTCAACCCACGTTATTAGTATTGTGTGCTAAATACGGTATCATTTACCTACCTACATTGGCAGAAAAGAGGCGAGGCGCATGGCCGTGCAAAGAAGAAACACCAAGCAGCGGAAGCTGGTTCTTGATGCCGTGCGCCAAAGCTGCAACCATCCCACCGCCGATGAGATCTACAACGCCGTGCGCGAACGGGACGACAAAATCAGCCGCGGCACGGTCTACCGCAATCTCAATCTCTTGGCCGATGCCGGGGAGATTCTCTCGATCAAGACGCCGGGCGGCAGCCGCTTCGATCGCACCATCGAGCCGCATGCGCATATCATCTGCACCTCGTGCAGCCGCGTCATCGATGTGCCGCTCCCCTTTGACGCCCAGCTCGACGCAAAGGCGTCCGAACAAATCGGCTGGAACGTCACCTCGCACTACACCATCTTCGAGGGTCTCTGCCCCAACTGTAGGTAGATTTTGGGACATGCCTACTCGGCAAGCAGGCGACGCAATTCTTCTTCGACCGTGCGCACGTAACGGACGCGGTCGTTGATGCCGCGCATAGAGGGATTGCAGCTCTCCATTAGACAAGGATGACCCACTACGTTGAGCATGTCGCGGTCGTTTTCGTTATCGCCAAACGCCATCATTTCGTTAGGTGAGATCCCCAGCGCGCGACCATAATCGGCAAGCGCGGATCCCTTGCCCGAATCAAAGCCGATAAAGTCGGTCCATTCGGTTCCCGACGTCATCACATCGACCCGGTCGCTAAAGCGACGCACAAAATACTCCAGCGCTGCCGGCTGCTCCGTCTCGGGCGTTTGAAACGCAATCTTAATGACATCCTCGTCAATGTCCTCGGGACGGTCGACCACCGCCACATCGCAATGGACCTCGTAACGCAAATGGTCGATGAACGCATCGTTGCCGCTTATGGTGTAGAGGTGCCCCTCGCAGGAAAGAGTCACGTCGGCATGGGGGTAGGCGACCACAGCATTCGCGATATCCATCGCCAGGTCACGCCCCATAGAGCGCTTGACGACGGCACGCCCCTCGCTCATCACCAGGGCTCCGTTTTCGCACACATAGGCGAGCTCATCGGCCACCGGGGCAAACAGATAGCGCAAGCTCGCATATTGACGGCCGCTCGCCGGCATAAACACAATGCCGCGACGATGCAGCTCATCAATGAGCTCAAAGGCCTCGGGGCGTGGCTCGCGCTCCCCCGGATGCAGCAACGTGCCATCCAAATCGCAGGCGATCAGTTTGATTCCCTCAAGACCCATATGTTCCCCCAAAGCATCTCATCAACAGCAAGACGGACTTTGAATAGTTGCCCCTCAAAGTCCGTCTTACGCATACGCACGCTAACCGCGCGCCTTCTTTACGATCGTAAAGTCTGGAGCCATACTCACAACGACATCCGCCGCGCTCGATGCAAAGCGTCGACTGGCATCGAGCTCGCGTGTGGCCACCGAGAGCCGAACGCCCCCGATACCCCGGAGCATACGACCCAAAACCGGTTGCACCGGCGTATACATACGCACGGTATGCTCGTCCGAATCTCCCCGGAAGAGCGGCGCATGCATGTTGCCGATCTCCCAGCACGCATGCGCGAGCGCAATCGGATCCATGCGGTCAACTTCGACCAAATAGACTTCGGCGCTGCGCAGGCGCACGACAACCGCCACGGGCACCATGCCCGAGCGGTCAATGACGAGCACGTCGCCATCGGCAAGACGCTCGCCATCAGTGGCATCCAGCCGGGCATT
>URNU01000175.1 GCA_900549275.1 uncultured Collinsella sp.
TGAGAAGCGAGCGCTTACAGGCGGTCCTTGTTCTCGGCCTTAACGGCGTGTGCCTGCTGAACAAAGAACAGGTCGTAGACCACGATGACAAAGGCGCCATAGTTGATGGCGTCACCGCCAAACGCGGGAAGCGTGAGAACCGCCTTGGCAAGCGTGGCGACCGCGGCAACAATACCGAGCTTAAACGCGCCGTCTACCTGCGAAGGCTTGTTGGCACCCTTGATGCCCGCAACGCCCGCGGCGAGATCGACGAGGCCCTTGGCGATAATCACGACCGCGGCGAGCATGGCGTTCGACCCGTACGTGGAATCGAGGCCGCCGGTCGCGACGCCGGCGATTCCAGTGACGAGGTTGGCGATGCCCAAAACAAAATAGATGAGGGCAAGGATTTTGAGTGTCTTGCGCGCGGCGCTCATAGGTAGTCCTTTCAATGCGGGCGCTGCCAGTCTGGCGCGTCCCATATGCTGCACATATCGTGAAGCACATTGTAGTTCAACGTGACGGCGTGTGTGTCAGAAAGCGCTTCTCGTCTGCACGGTCCAACCTTTCAAAAAGGAAAGCCAGCTGTAAGCCAAATCGATGGCAGCTCATGTGCAGCGCTGCGATGATGAGGCCGTAACAAGGAGCTGGTCTCAAGGAGGAGTCATGATGTACGGAGCAGAGCAAGTACGAGAGCCGCGGTCGTTGGGAAGGCGCATGGGCGATTCCGTGATCGCTGCCGTGTGCACGGGATTGATGGCGGTACTTTGCATTGCGATGCTGTGGGTCATGTCGCATGTGGGACAATAGCGGACGGTTGGGTGCCGACATAAACGGTGCCCCGCGTATTCGTTTTGCTTGCTAAGGAGTGCCCATGGGCGTCGTCGATCCCTTTTCTGTTGCTCGGGCCGCGGGGCTTGAGCTGACCGGGAAGTCCGAGGGCCTCACGCTCACCGACGGCACGATGGAGCTGCGCGCCGATTTTGGCCGCATGCTTCCGCGGCTCAAACAGGGCCGTCTGCAGCAAGAGCTGCTGGTAAAGGCTGCACGCGCAAAAGACATCGAGAGCCCATGGGCGATTGACGCCACGGCAGGCTTTGGCGAGGATTCGCTGCTGCTGGCGGCCGCGGGCTTTACCGTCGATCTGTATGAGCAGGATTGCGTGATTGCGGCGCTCCTCAAGGATGCCTTGGATCGCGCGGCAGATGATCCGGCGCTTGCGGTTGCCGTGTCGCGCATGCGCTTGCATGCCGGCGAGGACAGCATTGCCGGCCTTCACCATATAACTGAGCTAATCGGGCAGGGCGAGCTCGCGGCTCCCGACGTGGTGTATCTGGACCCCATGTTTCCCGAGCGCACCAAGAGTGCGGCGGTGAAAAAGAAGTTCCAACTCTTGCACCATCTGGAGCAGCCGTGCGCCGATGAGGAGACGTTGGTCGAGGCTGCGCTTGCGGTGCACCCGCGCAAGGTCGTTATCAAGCGGCCGGTGAAGGGACCACTGCTTGCCGGCGTTAAGCCGAGCTATCAACTTACGGGCAAGGCCGTTCGCTACGATGTTCTGGTGCCGCCGCGCCCGTAGCTTGCGTGCGATGGCTGGCGCTCCGTCAATGCCGTGCCGATGCGGTGCCTATTTCCAAGGGTGCGACGTCAGGTGCCAGCCGCCGCAGTATTCGCATTTGTAGCAGGCCAGCCCGCGGCGTCCGCGGTTTTCGCAGTCGGCCATAACTGCCTCGGCCTCGGCGCGTGTGTCGTAACGGTTTTTGCGCTCGCACGACTTGTAGCGCCAGGCTTCATCGCGCTCGGCGTCCAGGGCGTCGCGGCGCTCGTCCTCGCGTGCAAACAGGTCGCTCATATCGCCGCCGGTAGCAGCGCCTAAAAACTCGCTTTTGGCCTTTGACCAGGCGGCTCGCTTTTTACTTCCCATCTGCTTCGCGCCCTTCTTCAAACGTTGGTATCATTGCTCAATCAAAGTGATACCAATAAACGTGAGGTTGCCGCGTGATGATCAGAAAAACCCTCGATACCGACATTCCCGCCGTCATGGCTATCTATGACGCGGCCCGCGCCTTTATGCGCGCACATGGCAACGCCACGCAGTGGCCGGCAGGAACGCCCTCGGCTGAGCAGCTCAAAAGCGATATCGCTGCGGGCGGTAGCTATGTGTGCGAGGAAGACGGTCGCGTGGTGGCGACGTTTGCCTTTTTGCCGGGGCCGGACAGCTCCTACGATGTGATCGAGGGCGGCCAGTGGCGCAGCGACGCCCCGTATGCTGTGCTGCATCGCGTGGCATCCGACGGCACCGTGCACGGTATCGCGGCTGCGATGTTTGCCTTTGCCAAGGAGCGTGCCGATCACCTGCGTATCGACACGCATCAGGACAACCTGCCCATGCAGGGTGCGAGCCTCAAGGCCGGATTTGAGCGCGCCGGCATCGTGTATGTGTCAGACGGCACGCCGCGTGTTGCGTTTGACTGGCTGCGCGAGGCATAAGAGCGGGGACGCATATCAACAATTCGCGCGAACGAAAATGGCTCCGGGTGGGGCCATTTTCGTTCGCTGCGCTGATTTGCAAGCCGGCTTTCGCAAGGCGCGAACCTACGAAAATCGCCGCGCGGCAACGCGGGGCGATGAGCTCGGTCGGGGGATAGGGCCCGCTTCGCCCGCCGGCTCGTAAATTGTATCATCCAGTGTGGAACGAGGACGCCCGTTGCCGCGTGCGATGGGCTTGTAATAAGAGGAGAGCCATGTCGAAGCAAGCGGTCGTTGGAATCTTGGCGCATGTCGATGCCGGCAAGACCACGTTGGCCGAGGCCATGCTGTTCAACGCGGGTCGCATTCGCAAGCGCGGCCGCGTGGACGATGGCGATTCGCATCTGGATACGAACACGATCGAGCGCGAGCGCGGCATCACAATCTTCTCGTCGCAGGCCGTGCTCGACCACGGCGATACCCACGTCATGCTTGTGGATGCGCCCGGCCACGTCGATTTTTCGGCCGAGGCGGAGCGCACGCTGCGCGCGCTCGACTATGCGATTTTGGTTGTGGGCGCCAACGACGGCGTGCAGGGGCACACCGAAACCTTGTGGCGCCTGCTTGCACGTTATGACATCCCGACGTTTATCTTTATCAACAAGATCGATTTGGAGAATCCCGGCCGCGATGTTTTGCTGGCACAACTTGGGCAACGTCTTTCCGAGGGCTGCCTGGATGCTAACGAACTGTTGGCGGGTGGTGCCGTTCAGGAGGACGCTGCTGCGTTGGACGAGGCGGCGCTCGAGGAGTTTCTCGAGACGGGTGAGCTTTCCGTCGCGACGCTGTCGCGCATGGTTGCCGAACGCAAGCTCTTTCCCTGCTTTGCCGGCTCGGCGCTCAAGGACCAAGGCGTGGACGAGCTGCTGGATGGCATATGCACGCTGATGCGCGAACACGCGTGGCTCCCGGAGTTTGCCGCGCGCGTCTATCGTGTCAGCCGCGGGGATCGCGGCGAGCGCTTGGCTTGGGTTAAAGTGACCGGCGGCACGCTGCATGCCAAACAGGTGATTAATGGACGTTCCGGTACCGAGGCGTGGGAGCAAAAGGTCGATCAGGTACGCATCTATAACGGCGAGAAGTATGAGCTTGCCCAAGAAGTTGCTGCTGGCGGCATTTGTGC
>URNU01000176.1 GCA_900549275.1 uncultured Collinsella sp.
AACCCCAACGTGGTCATCGTGACCAACGTCGAGGCCGACCATCTCGATCACTACTCGGGCATCGAGGAGATCGAGGCCACCTTTGCCAAGTTTATGAGTCTGGTGGGCGAGGACGGCACGGTCATCGTCTGTGGCGAGGACCCGCATCTGGTCGATCTTGCCAGGTCGACCGGTCGCCGCGTGCTTTCCTACGGTTTTGCCGAGACCAACGACATCGTCTGCGTGCATCCGGACGTCCAGGGCATCCAGAGCGACTTTGTCGTCCGCTTTGAGGATGGCACCGAGCACGCCGTCGAGATTAAGAGCAACCCCGGCCGCCACAATATGCTCAACGCCACGGCGGTTCTTACGGTCGCTCATGTTCTGGGGCTCGATATCGACGCTGCCGCAAAGGCGCTTTCGAGCTTTGAGGGTGTCCGTCGTCGCTTTACCCATGTGGGCGATATCAACGGTATTACCGTGGTCGACGACTACGGCCATCACCCCACCGAGGTCAAGGCGACCCTCGCCGCCGCTTCGTCGCTTGGCTACAAGCATGTCGACGTCGTGTTTCAGCCGCACCGCTACTCGCGTCTGCAGGCTCTGTGCGACGACTTTGCCGATGCCTTCGCCAATGCCGACAAGCTGCTGTTGATCGACGTGTTCTCTGCCGGTGAGATGCCTATCCCGGGCGTTACGTCCAAGATGCTCACCGACACCGTGCGCGCCAAGCACCCCGGTAAGGAGGTCGTGTACTGCTCGAGCCGTCTTGAGCTCAACGAGGAGCTCGAGAAGATGGTGGGCGAGGGCGATTTGCTGCTTACCATGGGCGCCGGCGACGTCACGACGGTCGGCCCCGAGTTCATCGAGTATCTGACTGCCAAGAAGGACGCTTAAACCCCATGGGTCTGTTTAACGCCGTCATGGCGCTTTCGGGCATGATCGATACAGACGTAATCGAGGATGAACGCCTCGCGCGCCATACGAGCTATCGTATCGGCGGCAAGGCGGACCTCTTTGTAACGTGTCACAGCTATCATGCCCTGCGTCGCGCCGTGGCGGTGCTCGACCGTGAGCAGGTGCCGTGGGTCATTATCGGCAAGGGGTCTAATCTGCTTGTTGCCGATGCGGGCTACCGCGGTGCCGTTATTTCGTTGGGGCGCGAGTTTCAGCGTACGGTTGTCGCCGAGGACGGTTGTACGCTGACGGTCGGTGCGGGCGTGATGTTCGCTCGCCTGGTCAACGACGCGCTGTCGCGCAGCCTTTCGGGCCTTGAGTTTGCGGTCGGTATTCCCGGCTCCGTTGGCGGTGCCGTGTCCATGAATGCCGGCACGCGAACCGAGTGGATTGGTTCGCTGGTCGAAGATATCGTTACATTTGACCCGGGCTCCGGAATCAAGCATTACGCGGGTTCAGAGATCGCTTGGGGCTACCGTGAATGCAGTTTGCCACGCAACGAGATTATTCTGGAATGCGTGCTCAAGCTCAAACCTGCGCCCAAGGCCGATATCCGTGAGCGTATGGAGCGGTACCTGACGCGGCGCAAGCGCACACAGCCCATGGGCTGTGCATCCTGCGGGTCGGTCTTTCGCAACCCGCCCGATGCGAGCGTGGGAAAGCTCATCGAGGATTGTGGATTAAAGGGTTTTTCGGTTGGCGGCGCGGAAGTTTCGCCCGTACACGCTAATTTTATCGTTAATAACGGAACCGCCTCGGCCGATGACGTGGCCGCGGTTATCAGACATGTGCACGGAAAGGTGAGGGAGGCGTATGGCATCGAGCTCAGACCGGAAGTTAAATTCCTCGGCTTCTAGAGCATCGAAACCAACCTTCCGCCGCGCCGGAGGGCGTTCCGGCGCACCATCTCAGCCCCAACGTAAATCCGTTATGCCTTCTAAGTCTGCCGGGTCCGTGCGGCCTGCCAAGCGTCCGACTGCCGGCTCGCAGCTTGGCGGACGCCCCGCGGCCAAAAAGGTTGCTCGTCCCGCGGCACGCCCCTCAGTGACGCTCAAACCGGCGACGGGTGCCAAGCCTTCTCGTCCCATAGCGTCGCCCAAGCCATCGTTGGGGGCAAAGGCGACGCGTCCCGGTCGCGTGCTGGGTGCATCTAAGCCACGTATGCTGACGTCGGTGTCGGCCTCCGCAAAACCGCAGTCGGGCAAAAAAGGCTTCAATCCGCTGTCGTCGGTCGGAGCCCTGGCAAATCATGCGGCGGGTGCCGCTTCTGCCGTTAAGGGCAAGGGCAAAATCGTGGGCGGCATCCTTGCCGCTTTGGCAGTGCTTGCGGTCGTTGCCATCGTTGTCATTAACTCTGGTCTGTTCGCCGCCACCGATATTCAGATTCAGGGCAGCGAGCATGTGACCAAGCACGATGCCATTCAGCTGATCGATCTGCCCGAGAACACGTCGCTGTTCAATGTAAATCCCGACCAGATCACCGAGGGCCTCAAACAAAATCCGTGGGTCTCGGGCGTGGATGTGCAGCGTCAATTTCCCCATACGCTCATCATCACGCCGACGGAACGCAAGGTTATCGCAATCGCCTACATTAGCTCCGACGATCTTGCATGGGCGATCGGGGACGATGACACATGGATTGCACCGCTGTCTACCTCGGTCGATGTTGACGACCAGGGCAATGTCACCACAACGGGGGAGGGTACCAACACCCTGACCGGTATCGATGCCGTCCTGGCACTCGCCAAGCATTACGGTGCCGTGCTGCTGACCGATGTCTCGGCCGATGTCGCACCGGTTTCGGGGCAAGCGGTCAACTCCAAGGCCGTCAAGGCCGGCCTAGATTACGTTCGCGGTTTCTCGAGCGAGTTCCTGGGCCAGATCAAGGATATTTCCACGCCCTCGGTCGAGGCCATCTCGGCGAACCTCGATAACGGTATCGAGGTGTCGCTCGGAGATTCGGATGACATTGCCAAAAAGGAGCGCATCGTTACCAAGCTGCTTTCGCAGGTGGAGGGCGTGACGTATATCAACGTTCGGTCTCCTGGCAACTATACGTTTAGAAACGCGCCGACCTCGTAGCGTCTTCCAACCTTTGTTGACAGGGTATACCGCGCCGTTTATCTGGTTTGTTTGGTTTTCACCGTCAATTATTTGACTGATACGTTCATAATGTGCAAACATAATACGGTTTACCTTTGCATTTACTTTCAACTTGAAGGTTAATGTGCGCAGGGGTCAACCCATGCTATGGCTATAACCTTTGTTCGGAGGACCGACATGCACGAGACAGAGATCAACAACTACCTTGCCGTCATTAAGGTGGTCGGCGTCGGCGGCGGCGGTACCAACGCGGTCAATCGAATGATCGAAGAGGGCATCCGCGGCGTCGAGTTTGTTGCCATCAACACCGATGCTCAGGCACTCGCGATCTCTGATGCCGATATCAAGGTGCACATCGGCACCGACCTGACCCGCGGCCTGGGCGCTGGCGCCAACCCCGAGGTCGGCCGTAAGGCCGCCGATGAGTCCCGCGACGACATCGCCGAGGCGCTCGCTGGTGCCGATATGGTGTTCATCACCTGCGGCGAGGGCGGCGGCACCGGTACCGGCGCTGCTCCCATCGTTGCCGATATCGCGATGAACGAGGTCGGCGCGCTGACCGTCGCCGTCGTGACCAAGCCCTT
>URNU01000177.1 GCA_900549275.1 uncultured Collinsella sp.
AACGACACCTGGGGCACCGAGCTGACGTTTGGCTTTACGAGCGCCATCGACGTCGCCACCAAGTGCATCGACGACATTCACACCACCGCTTCGAGCCACGGCCGCGTGTTCGTCATCGAGATCATGGGCCACAAGGTTGGCTGGATTCCACTGTACGCCGGCGTCGCGGGCGGCGCGGATGTCATCCTGATTCCCGAGATCCCCTACGACATGGATAACGTCATCAAGACCATCGAGCATCGCATGGAAACCGGCAGCCGTTTTACCATCGTGGCCGTCGCCGAGGGTGCCATCTCCAAGGAGGACGCGGCGCTGTCCAAGAAGGAGTACAAGAAAAAGCTCGCCGAGCGCACAAGCCCGTCGATTGTCTACGACATCGCCAAGGAGATCGAAACCAAGACTGGTCGCGAGACCCGCGTCGCCATCCCCGGACACACGCAGCGCGGCGGCCAACCCGATGCCCAGGATCGCATCTTTGCGACTCAGTGTGGCGTCGAGGCGGCGCTCGGCTGCCTGCGCGGCGAGTTTGGCTACATGATTGCCCTGCGCGACGGCAAGATGTGCCACATGCCGCTCGAGAAGGTCGCCGGCAAGCTCAAGTACGTCGACCCCCAGAGCGATCTGGTGCGCGAGGCCAAGGCGTTGGGCATCAGCTTCGGCGACGAATAGCCTCGGCCGAAATCCATCCCATCGGGCCCTCCGACCCCGCCCGACGTATTTCGATATGGCTCCTCCCTTGACTCCGTCAAAGGTCGCCAATCGAAATCGTCGGGCGGGGGCGGAGGGCCCTTCGTTTACACACTCGCCGAGGCTATTCGTCTTCTTGCTGCGGGTGCCTGGGGTAGGATGCGGCGTGCATTTTTGGGAGTATTCAGCAGCCGAGGGTGTCTGCATACTGGATTTTGGGCGAAAGGCAGGCACCATGGGCCGCATCCTGTAAAAAAGCGAGCGGCTCTAGAGGCGTTGGGGCTCAGAATCGGGGCTTTCAGCACAGTTTTGCACCCCCGCCCCCGCGCCCGCGGACCCCGGGATGCTGAATACTCCGGAATTTGCACGGCGCCCCCTGGGGTACCTGTGGGCAAAAAGCAACCGCCCCGTCTAAGTATGCACTTGGCGGGGCGGTTTATGCAAAAATACTGCTGTGGGCGCGTCGGCAGCTCGCTAGAACTTGAATCCCAGGACAGGTTACTCGGCACTCTTGAGGGCACCGACCATGTCGATCTTATTGAGGGTGCGATTGGTAGCGAGGTTGACGATAAACGTAAAGCCAAAGGAAAGCACCACGGCGAGCACGTAGCTCAGTGGCTCGACCTCAACATCAAAATACAGCGACGGCATCTGCAAAATGTAGGTAAAGCTCTCGGCCAGCAAGCCACCCAGCGGCACGCCCAGCGCGGCGCCAATCGCTGTAAGAATCAACGTCTCCTTGTTGACGTAATGGTGCACCTCGCCGCGGCGGAAACCCAACACCTTGATGGTTGCCAGTTCGCGCTTGCGCTCCGAAATGTTGGTGTTGGACAGCGTAAACACCACCACAAACGATAGGCACGCCGCCATAAAGGTCACAAGCACCACGACCGAATTGATGATCGTAAAGTTCGCCTCATAGTTTTCCCAATGCTCGGCCGTACTCGAAATCGTAAGCCAACCGTCACTCTTAAGATTCTTGCTAAACGCAATCTGGTCGGCCGACGAACCCTTAAGCAGCACAAAGACGCCGTTAAGACGTGCACTTCGACCGAACGCGCGCTCATAGGTGCCCTGCGTCATGTAAAGCGTGTTGCCCAGATAGTTAAGCGAAATGTCGCTGACTTTGACCTTGGCAACATTGAGCGACGAATCCTGGACGTGAGCCGTATCGCCCGGCTGAATCCCCAGCACCAGCTGTGAACTTTTACTCAGATACACGTCTCCGTCACGCAAAGGCAGCGGTTCTTTGGACTCATCCTCCAGACGCACGTAATCGCCCAAGTCACTCGTGCGGTCATCGGGCACCACGATCAGCTGCACGGTCTCGCTCTTGCCGCCAAACGTAAAGGTGACGTTGTCGGTCATAATCGGCAGGGTCGAGGTCACGGTCACGTTGAAATCATTGGCCGCGCTGCGCTCATCCAATGCCGCGCACGTCTGCGAAAAATCGTCGGGATTGGCGACCGCCAGCAGGTCGTAGCGCGTGATATGCCCGTACTGTTTGGGCGAAAGCGCCACCGACGTATCGCGGATGCCCATACCGCAGATCACGAGCGCCGTGCAGCCGGCGATACCGAAGATGGTCATAAAGGCGCGCTTTTTGTAGCGGAACAGGTTACGCGCCGCCACCTTGTTTAAGAAGCCCATGCGGCGCCAGATAAATCCGATACGCTCGAGCAGAATGCGCGAGCCGGCGCGCGGGGCCTTGGGACGCATGAGCGAGGCTGGGGTCTCGGCCATCTCGTGGCGGCAGGCGATAATCGTGGCACCCACCACGCCCACGGCAAACAGCGCCACCGACACGAGCGACGACACGATGTCGTACGAGAGCAGCATCTGGGGCAGCGAGTACATGTCGTCGAACACCGTAAACAGGAACAGCGGCAGGCCCACAAATCCGATGATGTTGCCGAGCACGCCGCCGATCAGACATGCCCACAGCGCATAGTCCACGTATTTGGACAGGATGCGCTCGCGTGAATAGCCAAGCGCCTTGTACAGGCCAATAAGCGTGCGCTCCTCCTCGACCATGCGCGTGGCAGTGGTAAGACTGATGAGCACAGCGACGACAAAGAAGATAAATGGGAAAACCGTGGCGATGGCCTCGATCGAAGAACTGTCGCTCTCGACGCTCGAGTAGCTTGCGATGTTACCGCGGTCCTGAATGTACCAGGTGCATTCGCCCAGATCGGAAAGCTCGGCGCGGGCATCGGCAAAATGCTGGTCGGCGGCGGCGCGGCGCTGGTCCAACTCGGCCTGAGCCTGGACGCGCTCCTCGCTGCCCTCGGCCATACGGTTGATGTTGCCCTGTTCAATCCCAAAGAGCATATTCGCCTGGCGTTCGGCCGCATCTAAGCTTGCCGGCGTGTCAACCGTCAACTCCTGAGCACGTGCCTTCTCACGCTCCTCGCGGATCTTCTCGATATTGCCCTTGACCTCGTTGATCTTTGTCGTGTAGGCATCTGAATAGGAGTTAAGACTCTTGGCTCCCTCGACGATCACGTGGACTGCGGAGTAGGAAGAAGATGTCGCGGCATCCTCGCTCACATAGAACTTATAGTCCGCAGCCGAAGCAGCGCGAAAGGCGTTGACTGTCGAGTCGGAGCTCACGTCGGTAGGATCGAGGACCTCGGCCGTAATGGTGTAATCGCCCGCGGCAAACTGATCCTTGGCACTTTGGTTGGACGAGCTCGCGTCATTGGCGGCAAAACTCACCGTATCGCCGAGCTTTTTGCCCGAAGCCTTCAGGAACTTCGAAGTCACCGCGACTTCATCGGCGCTCTCGGGCAAATCGCCGCTCACCAACACCGGTTGATCGATGTTCTCCTTGGAGAGACTCTGCACGACCACGCGTTCGCGCGTTGTGCCCACGGCGGTGTAGGCGGTCTCGGTGTAGATGCCCTCGGCCGTCTCGACGCCGTCGACCTCTTG
>URNU01000178.1 GCA_900549275.1 uncultured Collinsella sp.
ATACCAACTGATTCAAGTTGTAATAACTCCCATAGAATCCATCGAGCATGCTTGTGCCGATTAGAAGAAGCAACACCGCAAAAGCGGATTCTCCAATGCACCAGGTTTCGCGTCTGAAGATCTTGGCTACGTCAAACCTTTCCTCCCCAGAGTTTTTGGAATGGGTCGTTTCCATCCTCTCAATGGGATACAGAAGGAAAAGCTGCAGGAGATAGAAAACGGAAACGCATACGTAGAGGGCACTCCAAGATACTTGGGCAATGAATGATCCAAGTACGATTGCCACTCCCGTCGCGATTGATTGCGCGGCAAGCAGCCGAGCGTTGATGGTGAGGAAGCGCTCTCCTTGACCGGCATTCCGGGCAATTTCATATAAAAGTGCTTGTTCGGATCCCGATTGAAGGGAGTAGGCGAGTGCCTCAACAAGGGAAAGCACGACAAGAAAGGGACCTGAGAGCAACAGCATTCCAGCCGTATGGAAGAAAAGCAGCAGCACGCCCACTTGAATCGAAAACTTCTTTCCAAAGAAATCGCCTATCAGCCCTGTTGGCAGCTCGAGGACGACCGTTGCAATGTTAAACAGGGCTTGATAAAGCGCGATTTCCGTGACAGACATTCCTTTCTCCGCAAGGAAAAGTAGAAACACTCCCCGATTTAAAACAAATCCCGCGAGAACGAAAAAGGCGGAATAGATGTGCAGTTGCGTAGCGGCATTCTTATTCATATGGCACTTCCATCAACTAATTTTGTCGGGCCGCTCGCTACTGGCTCGAAGCCTAAAGTGTTCACAGTTGATGTGAAGAGTGGTAAAGCTTTTGCACAGGGCATCAATGGAATGCATCCGAAGCGTTTTCGGCAGTATCATCGGCGAAGGCGGGATTAGCCTTTACGCGGCGCTCACCCTCGATGTATTTGACGATTTGATCAATCGTCTGGTTGGCATGGCTCTTGAGCTTGCGCTCATAGAAGAAGAGGCCGAGCTTGCCGCGCGTGCCAGACGTGTTGCCACCCACACCCTGAAAATCCTCGGTATAGGTGAGCTCGCAGACACCATCGACAGCAGGTACAGCCTCATAGCGCATGGTATTGATGCCCGCCGCATACTGAAAACGGACCTCATAGAGGCACGGGTAGTCAAAGTGCTTGATCTTAACCTTGATCGCCGTGCCCTTGGCCTTGCCTTTTGCGGACTGGGCGCGCTTCTCGTACTTATAGCCGTTGAGCTTGTTGCGGCTGGGACGCTTGCCCGTGGCGTTCTCGATATCCTGCATGATGAACCCCGCCAGAGCGTCAAAAAGCTCCTCCGGCGTCACCTTAAGCATTTTGGTGAGCTGCATGATGGCTCCTTATTCGTTTGAACCGTTCGAGTCATTGTACCGCCCCAGGCTCTCCCATGCGTTGCGGTGAAATGCGGACTGTTTGGCGGCTTTTTTGGCCAAAACAGTCCGTATTCCACCGCAAGTTATCTGAGGACTAGAAGTTGTAGGTGACCACCTGAGGCTCGGCGGGTTCGACGAAGATGGTTGGATCCGGCTGCTCCACGCGGACGAACTTGACGGTCACGGCCTCAAAGCCCGCCTTGTGCAGAACATCAGCGTAGACGCGCGCCTGCAGGGCGTGCTTCTCGAGCAGCTGGTCCGGCGTCTCATCCGGCGTGCCACCCGTCTTGTAATCGATGACCAGTGCGTGCGACGGATCGGCCGGGTCGGTTGCCAAGACATCGATGGCGCCCTCGGCATAGGCGCCGTAGCGGGCGATATCCTCGTCCTCGCAGCCCAGCGAGAAGAACGGCACCTCGGCGCGAATGCACGGCCACGCGAGCAGGTCGGCACGAACAGCCGACTTGAGCCAGCGGTTCAGGGCAACGTCGAAGCGTTCGCGCTGCTCCGGCGTCAGGCGCCACAGACGCGCCAGCGCATCGGCGCGCGCAGCGGGCAACGCGTCGGCACCCATCTCGATGAGCCACTGGCAGGCGGCGTGGAACGCCGAGCCCAGCGCCATGGGGTTGCCGGCGGGCTCGACAGCAGCCACGTCCGCATCCGTCATCTCCGAGCCATCTGACTCCGCATCATCGCCGGCCTCGTCCATGGGCACATGTGCCTCGGCGGCACGGTCCTCGGACTCGGCATGGAGCGCCGCGGCGATTGACGAGTAGCTATACGAATCACGCATCGGATACGGACAGATGCCCATGCGCACACCCACTGCCTGGGGATACACAAGCTCAAACGAATCGGGCTTGGGATCGGCAGGACCGGGCACAGTTGAGTGCGCAGCATTATCAGCGACATCGACATCGCCGCGAACAAGCCTGCCCTCGGCATCCAGTGAAGCGTTGGCCTCAAACGCCTGCTCGCCAAAGGTAAAGTTCGCCAGCGTGATGAGCTCGTAGTCGCCCGGCTTGGAGTTGTCGAACACCAGGCGGTCGGCATCGAGCTGCGGCATGTCCAGACTGTCGGCCGGCAGGATGCGGCGCAGCACGTCGTAGGTCAGATCGGTCTCGACGTCGAAGGTCGGCGCCGTCACCTTGCCGCGGCTCACGCCGGCATCCATCGCCAAGATCACCAGCTCGCCCGCACGCGTCATGGCGACATAGAGCAAGCGGGCCCGTTCCTCGAGCGAAAGCCGCAGGTCGTCGTTACGCAGGCGGGCAAATGCCTCGGCGGGAGAACCCGTCGCACAGACGTCCTCCATGAGCTCCGGCGGCAGCCACAGCGACGTACCCTTGCCCTTAAACGCATGCTCAAACTGCTTTTTGACGTCATCGCCCTTCACAAAGGTACCGTCGGCGAGCTTAACGCCGTCGAAGCGTGCCGGCAGTGCCACGACCTGCGCTCCGCCCTCGACGCGACCCATCTGTGCCGCACCGGACGATTTGCGCACGCCAAAACACTCGGCAACCGCTACGACCGGATACTCCAGACCCTTGGACGCATGCACGGTCATGATGCGTACCGCGCCGTCACCCTCCTCGTTGAGGGCGCCCGGGGCCTCCTTGCCCGCCAAGAAGCGGTCGAAGGCGAGCGCGATGGAGCGCGGCGAGTTGCCGAACTCGGCCTCTGCCTCGGCCACAGCGTCGAGCGCCTTGAGCACGTTGGCGGCAATGGCCTTGCCCTCGGGGCCGCGCTGCGCCAGACGCACGAACCAGCCGGAGGCATTGACCACGTCGCGCGCGATGGCGGCGAACGAATCGCGTCCCACGCGACGAAGCGCGTAGCGCAGCACCTCGCGGGCGCACGTTACGAGCGGCAAGCCCTGCAAGCCCGGCACATCGGAATCGCTCATGATGCCCGCATCGATGTTGCGACGCGACGTCTCGCCCGTCTGCTCGTCGAGTTTGGTCGCCAGCGCCAGGAACTCCTGGGCACCGAGTGCAAACATCGGCGAGGCCAGCAACGGCATAAGACCCTGTGCCGTATCGGCCGGATTGGCGAGCGCGCAGACCAGGGCACGCACCGTCTGCACCTCGGCTGCCTGGGCAAAGACTGAGCCGCCCGCGATGACGCAGTCGAGCCCCTGGTCGCGGAAGGCCTGTGCGTAGACGTCGGCATTGGTCATGCGACCCAGCAGCAACACCATATCGCCCTGGGGCTGCCCCGCTTTGACGAGCGCTTG
>URNU01000179.1 GCA_900549275.1 uncultured Collinsella sp.
ACCCGTGCCACCTTTAAGGAGTGCATGGACGACGACTTTAACACCGCCGGTGCCATGGGTGCCGTCTTTGGCTTTGTCACCGAGTGCAATCAGTATTTGGAGCAGGCGGGCGATGCTGCCGACAAGGCCGCAGTCTTGGCTGCCGCCGATACGCTGACCGAGCTGCTCGATACGTTTGGCGTCGAGCTTCCCGAGCCCAAGGTCGAGCTGCCGCTGGGGCTGCTGGGCGTTGCCGCCGGTCTGGTTGCCTACACGGGTGACGATGTGGACGAGGCAGCTGCCAAGATTCTCGAGGCCCGCGCCGAGGCCCGTGCCGCCAAGAACTGGGATCTGGCAGATGCCATCCGCGATCAGCTCAAGGACCTCGGGCTGACGATCGAGGATACTGCTGCGGGCACTCGTATTAAGAGTCTCTAGTATTTGTCGACCGTTTGAGGTGCGGCAGATTGCCTTGAAAGAGGAGGGCATAGACCTGGTGGTCATGCCCGACGATTGAAAGGCAAAGTGCCGTGGCTCGGACGGTCGATTCTTGTTCGTTATCTATTTAAGGAGGCCGTCTTATGGCCGACAATCGCAAGCGTGCACCTCGTGGTGGCAAGCAGGCTGCTTCTGGCTCGCGTCCGATTCGCCGCAATGACCGCGCTACCGCTCCCAAGGGCCGGCGCGATCGCACCCAGGCCGCACGTCCGCAGCACGATCGCAACCGCGACGCTGTCCAGGCTCCCAAGGGCGAGTTTATCGAAGGCCGTCGTGCTGCCGCCGAGGCGCTACGCACCGGTTTTCCCATCAAGTGCGCGCTCATTGCCGAGGGCGGCGAGCGCGATGCAGCCTTGTCGCGCCTGGTCGACGACCTCAACGCCGCGGGTGTCCGCATTAAGTATGTGCAGCGCGCGCAGCTCGACGCACTGTCGAGCCATGGTGCTCACCAGGGCATTGCGCTCGAGGTGGGTAATTTCCCCTATGCCGATGTCGCCGATATCCTCGACCGCGCGGGCGACGGTCCGGCACTTGTCGTGGTGCTCGACCACGTGACCGACGACGGCAACTTTGGCGCCATCGTGCGCTCTGCCGAGGTTGTGGGCGCAGCGGGCGTCATCATCGCCAACAAGCGCGCCGCCGGTGTGACCGTCGGCAGCTACAAGACTTCTGCCGGCGCCGTCATGCATCTGCCCATCGCACAGGTTCCTAATATCGCCCGAGCGCTCGATGACCTCAAGGCCGCTGGCTTTTGGGTGGGCGGTGCTTCCGAGCACGCCGAGGGCAGCTGCTGGGATGCTCCCTTCGAGGGCCGCGTGGCGCTCGTCATGGGCTCCGAGGGCGACGGCATCTCGCGCCTGGTGCTCGAGAAATGCGACTTCTTGACCAAGCTTCCTCAGCGCGGCATGACCGAGAGTCTCAACGTGGCCCAGGCGACCACCGCGCTGTGTTTTGAGTGGCTGCGCCGCAATGCCGGCGAGCTCATGGGGGAGGAGTAGCGCATGTCCAAGAAGAACCGCGCCAAGTCCAAAGCCAAGCGCTTTGGCGAGGGCTCGGCCAAGCCGATTGTTTCGGCCGCGACCTATGGCGTGGGCGGCAATGCGTTTGCACAGGCCATCGCCGACCCGGTCTCGACGGTGCACTCCAACAAGCCCGAGCTGCTGGTGGTCGACGGCTACAACGTGATCCACTGTACGCCGCGCTACGAAAAGCTCGTGTACGACCATTCTGACGATCCGTATTCCAGCGACGTTCACGATATGGCGCGCACGGCGCTCATTAATGACGTAGCTGCGTTTGCCCAGGGCCGCTACGAGGCTGTGATCGTATTTGACGGCGCGGGCAATATCTCCAGCGAGCGTCCCAACCTGCCGGCCCGCGGTGTGCGCATCGAGTTTTCGCCGACGGGCGTCTCTGCCGATACCGTGGTGCAGAAGCTCTGCATCGAGGCACGCGAGGAAGGTCGCGCGTGCTCCGTGGTATCGAGTGACGGCACAATTCAAGCTGTCGTCATGGGCAAGGGTGTTACGCGCATCTCGAGCCGTATGCTGGTGGACGAGATCAAACAGATCGATAACGACGTTCACGAGGCAGAGGAAGCTCCGCAGATCAAGATGACTCTGGGCAGTCGCCTGAGCCCCGATGCCCTGGCAAAGCTCAAGGCCCTGCGCGGGAGGTAGGGGAGTTGGCGGCGTGACGCTGTCTCGCTAACTCCATTTAGCGATGTCGATCATTCTACGGAGGCGCCATGTAAGCGCCTCTTTTAGATATGGCAGCCTTGCCGTGAGCGCGTCGTTTCTGGACAGAATCTCGATTGCCTCGTCAACGAAGCCTTCGAGTTTGTCGCCGTCAAACCAGCTCATGTCCTCGACGAGCAACATTTGTTTGGCGGGGCTTGAATGAAATTGTGCGCTGGTAAAACTGTGCTCTCCCGCCCTAAGCTCCTCTAGTGATATGTTGCACCAGAGTGATGAGCCCGAATCGAAGATGGGGGCTGGTCTGCAGGCCAGTGAGTTGACGTTTCGCACGAGGCCGAAGTTGCGCCAATGACGATCGTAGTTGGCAATGATGTCATCGCATACGATCATGCGGCCAAGGGCGTCTTTTATGTCTGTCGCTCCAAGCTCCTCGCAGTTTGCTACATACCGTTCGTAATCGGTTAGTCGCTCGTCCGCATTTGCATGCTGGTTTACATAGAACGCAGGAACATATTCTTCTTCGTCAGTTAAGAAGACATTGCATGTGCTCCAGGCGGAAGTACCCGTGCCTTCGAGCGAATAGGGTACATAATCGCAAACGCTTAGGATGCGACGGTGAAGTGCAGTCGCCACCAGCTCGTTATAAGGTTCCTGGTTTAGGCGCGCACCTGCCTTGTGGAGGATTCGACGGTCACCCTTGCATGTCCAGTGCTTTTGAAGATTGCCGTCCGAGGTGTTGTCGGGCTTTGCGGCAGCTGCCTTACCCTCCGGGGCGAAGGGTGCAATGGTTAGCGAGACGTCATCAAAAGCATTATTGAAGAAATTGATATCTTCCCACGCGAGACCGGAATCTTCGGGCCTAATCCAATACTGGTCGGATAAGGAGAGGCCAAGATTTCGTTGCACGAGTTCATCGGGAACATCGACTGCGGCTTCTGCAAGCAGGGAGGCTAGCCCAATGCGTGCGAGCGGGATACCGCGGCCGCGCCACCAGATGCGGAAGGAGTCGAGCGATACAGGTTTGCTGGGAGCAAAAACCCCAATAGGGGCGTGGGCACGATCGACGTCGGCGCCGATGTGGGTGAAGTCTTTCCGTGATCTGCTGTAGACCAACTGGGCCACTTCGTGCGTGCGGTTCATGAGGGTAAATGCAATCTCGCTTTTCCCGTACCCACGACGAGGCCGTCCCCCCGTTTTGGTCACGGAGCGGAGTCGTGCATTGACGCTGTCTTTATCGATGAGCCATACACCAGAAGCCTTGCGTGCCTCAAGTGCTCCGTTTTTTATGAGCTCTTGCACCCTGCGCGGGGTGATGTCGAGTAACTCTGCAGCTTCCTTCGTGGTCAACATCGCGAAACCCTTCGCCAGAACGAATAGTTTTATATAGCCAATTGTAATAAAAACTATTCGTT
>URNU01000180.1 GCA_900549275.1 uncultured Collinsella sp.
TTGGTACGGGCGATGTTGACGACCATGTCGCCGGCCTTGCTGCGCTCGCCCACGATCATGCCCTCGTAGCACTCGGTACCCGGCTCAACAAACAGCTGGCCGCGCTCCTGCAGCGTACCCAGAGCGTAGGCAACGGCCTTCTCGGTGGTCATGGAGATCATGGCACCGTTCTGGCGGTTACCGATCTCGCCGGCATAGGGGCCGTACTCCAGGAAGGTGTGGTAGAACACGCCCTCGCCGTGGGTAACGTTCATGATGCGGTTCTTAAGACCCATGATGCCGCGGGTCGGGATCTTAAACTCAAGGTGCGTCACGATGCCCGAGGTATCCATGCTCGTCATGATGCCGCCGGAGGTGCCGAAGACCTCAACGACCTTGCCCGAGTACTCGTCCGGGCACTCGACGACGGCCTGCTCGACGGGCTCCATCTTGTTGCCGTTCTCGTCCTTCTTAAACAGAACGCGGGGACGACCGACCTGGAACTCAAAGCCCTCGCGGCGCATGGACTCCATCAGAACGGACAAGTGCAGAATACCGCGGCCCGAGACCTCGACGCCGCTCTTGTCCTCAAGCTCCTCGATCTTCATGGTCACGTTGTTCTCGGCCTCGTTGAACAGGCGCTCCTTGAGCTGACGGGCGCCCACGATGTCGCCGTCACGGCCGACGAGCGGGGAGGTCGAAGCCTCAAAGACGATAGACAGGGTCGGCGGGTCGATCTCGATGGGCTCGAGCTCAACGGGGTTCTCGGGATCGGTGTAGACATCGCCGATATCGGTGCGGTCGATGCCAACAACGGCGGCAATGTCGCCGGCGCCGACTTCCTGGCACTCGGTACGGCCCAGGTAGTCGAAGGTAAAGAGCTGCTTGACGGTAGCGGTGGCGCTGGAGCCGTCGTTCTTGACGACCAGAATCTGGTCGCCCTGGTGGATGGTGCCAGAGTACACGCGACCGATACCGATGCGACCGACGAAGTTGGAGTGGTCGATGGTCACGCACTGCATGGCCAGCGGGGCGTTCTCGTCAACCTCGGGCGCGGGCATGTCGTCGATGATCATATCGAGCAGCGGATACATGTCCATGTTGCCGTCGTTGGGCTCAAGGCGGGCAAAGCCGTTCATGGCGCTGGCGTAGACCACGTGCTCCATGGCGAACTCAAGCTGGTCGTCGGTGGCGCCCAGGTCAGCCATCAAGTCCAGGCAGTCGTTGTAGGCCTTCTCGGGGTTGGCGCCCGGACGGTCGATCTTGTTGATGACGATCATGATCTTGAGGCCGGTGTCGATGGCGTGACGCAGCACGAAACGGGTCTGGGGCATGGGGCCCTCAAAAGCATCGACCAGCAGCAGGGCGCCGTCTGCCATACGCAGCACGCGCTCGACCTCGCCGCCAAAGTCGGCGTGGCCCGGGGTGTCGATGACGTTGATCTTAACGTCCTTGTACTCGATAGAGATGTTCTTGGCGAGAATCGTAATGCCGCGCTCGCGCTCCTGGTCGTTAGAATCCAAGACGCGGTCCTCGACCTGCTGGTTGGCACGGAAGGCGTCCGTGGCACGCAGGAGCTTGTCGACCATCGTCGTCTTGCCGTGGTCGACGTGAGCGATGATGGCGATGTTCCTCAGATTGTCTACGCGCATGTAGTTCCCCTATCTTCTATCTATATACAACCGGCACGCGTATGCGACCCACCCAGCAACACAACGCTCGGCGGGAATATTGAGCCTTTTACCGAAAACTCGTTTATTTTAGCGATTTTAGATTAGAGGGGTTTCCTCACCTGCAGGTTCAGGGTCGCTCCACATAAAACCATCGCCGGCGCCCATACCCTCGTACAGTACGTATGCCGAAAAGCCGCTCTCGAGCGTCGTCTCAAAGAAACTCACGAGCAGGGCGTCATGGTAGCCGCCATCGATCTCGACGCATCCGGTGTAGCCGATGGCGTAACGGGCGATGCGGCCCAGGCCCTCGTCCTTAAGACCCATCTTGTGCTCGGAGATAAAGTTGATGGCAGCCTCGAGGCATGCCTCCTCGCCGTCCTCGTCGAGTGCCGCCAGATAGCGGTTGGACGCGGCGTCCTCAATCGCAACGACAACGCCCGGATTCTCACCAGCGGCAAGATCGTCTAAAAATGCCCCGATAAGGTCGCACACCATGGCGTCGAGCTCGGCGGAGACGTTTCCGGCGTCCTGCATATCCTGTGCCATTTTTAGACCTTCCCATCGAGTCCGGCGTCGTTACATCTCTTGTGCCTCGGCAGCGATCTTGGCGGCGGCGTCGCGGGCGCGCATCATATCGGCCGCGCGCTTATCGAGAACCTTGATCTGGTTGGTCAGCATCACGGCATCGACTACGCCCCAGATGACCAAGCCCGTCGAAATCGAAAACCCAAGCGCACCAACTGTACCACGAAGGCGCGATGAGATTGCCGCGACAAGTGCGGAGACGGCAACCATCTTGATAAAGGAGGCACGGCGCTCGCGAAGCGTACGGGCCTGCGTCACGTAGGCGATGCGTGCGGCCTCGGACGCCTCCGAGCGCATCTGGGCCTCGCGGGCAATAGCGGCGACCTCGGCCGAGACGCCACGCTCCATCAGTGCATACTCCGTCTCATGACTACCCGTCATTTAAAAATCATCGGGCGAGAGCGTATGGACGAACTCGTCGAACTTCTCAAATTCCTGCTCGTCATCGATTTCCTCGGCAACCGGAGATACGGTGCCCAGGCGGTTCATGATGTCGTCCTCCACAAACATGGGAGCATTGCTACGCACGGCGAGGGCGATGGCATCGCTCGGACGCGCATCGATCCTATGCTCGCTGCCGTCGGCCAAAACGACGACCGTCGCGTAGAACACGGGCGGCTCGGCACGGACAATCTCAATACGCTCAAGCTTTGCATCCAGGGCATCAAGCGTATCGAGCAGCAGGTCATGGGCAATCGGGCGCTCGGCACGACCGCTGTCGATACCACGGCTAATAGCCGCAGCCTCAAAGGAACCAGTTTGGATAGAGAGGGAGCGCAGCGGCGCGGGGGAGTCCGATTTGCTGCAGCGCTCGCGAAGCACGATAAGCGATGGCACGGGACCGGCGGCCATGACGATGGTCTCTATGTCGACACGAACCATGGAACACCTCCGGTACGTAGCGGTTAACACGCGGCGCCTTCGCCGCATTGAATAGCTATACTACCCAATCTTTCGCACAGCACACAAAACCAAAATGAGTTTTATAGCACACAAGAAAAAAGCCCCGAGGCCATGCCTCGAGGCTCTTCACAGTTTTGATGGTGGACCTGACAAGATTCGAACTTGTGACCTCCCGGTTATCAGCCGGACGCTCTAACCAACTGAGCTACAGGTCCATCATGGTGGAGGTTAGGGGGATCGAACCCCTGACCTCAGGCTTGCAAAGCCCGCGCTCTCCCAGCTGAGCTAAACCCCCACGGAGACAGTAATAAACACCCCAGCGGCGACTCGGCTCTCGCTGGGGTGTTTATTGCGAAAGAAAGTGGTGGACCTGACAAGATTCGAACTTGTGACCTCCCGGTTATCAGCCGGACGCTCTAACCAACTGAGCTACAGGTCC
>URNU01000181.1 GCA_900549275.1 uncultured Collinsella sp.
GCCAAGAAGTTCGCCGAGGACTTCAAGGACGACAAGATGATCTACTTCATGGCTTCCGGTGCCTCCGAGAAGATGGCTTATTCTCACGCCGCCTTCCTGTTCACCGAGATGCAGTGGATCGACGCCGCCGCCTACAACACCGGCGAGTACTTCCACGGCCCGTTCGAGGTTTCCACCGAGGGTAAGCCCTACGTCTTCTTCATGTCCGATGGCGCTACCCGTCCGATGGACGCTCGCGCCCTCACCTTCCTTGAGCGCATGGGCGCCAAGGTCGCTCTGATCGACTCCAAGGACTACGGCCTGGCTGACGCCGTGCCCGCGAGCGTCGTCACTTACTTCAACCCGCTGCTGCACCTCGCCGTTATGCGCGAGTACGGCAACCAGATCGCCGAGGCCCGTCAGCACCCGCTGACCATGCGTCGCTACATGTGGAAGCTTTCCTACTAATCACAAGTAAGTAGACCTTACGGGTTGATTGAGAGGGGATGGGGTTTGCGCCCCGTCCCCTTTTTGCTCTGGGGAGAGCGTGTCTGTCGCGTCGCAAAGCCCCAGATAAAACCTACCAAAATAAACCTGTCCCTTTTTGGCAGGTGGGAGGAGATGCGTATGATCAAGGCAGTGCTGTTTGACATGGACGGCGTGCTGGTCGATACCGAGTGGTTCTACAACCGCCGCCGCGTGGCGTTTATGGAAGAGAAGGGGTTCCACTTTGATGAGATTCCCGATCTTTCGGGGTCTAACGAGCCTGCCATTTGGGAGGCGCTGGTGCCCGACGATGTTGAGCTGCGCGAGCGTCTGCGCGTGGAGTACAAGCAGGTCTACAGCCCGGTCCACCCCGTTCCGTATGCCGAGCTGCTCAACGAGCAGACGGAGCCGGTGATGCGTGAGCTGCACGAGCGCGGCGTGAAGTGCGCCATCGCAAGCTCGTCCTATCGCGAGCTGATCGACGAGCTGGTGGAGATTGCCGGTATCGCTGACGTGCTGGACTACACCATCAGCGGTCACGAGTGCAGTGCGTTTAAGCCCGACCCCGAGATTTACCTGCGTGCCATGGAGGCGCTGGGTGTGGAGCCTGCCGAGTGCCTGGTTATCGAGGACTCGCCTTTGGGCATCGAGGCCGGCAAGCGCTCCGGCGCCCGCGTCCTGGCACTGCGTCCGCACGAGGGCGTCAACCTCGATCAATCGCAAGCCGATGTCGTTATCGATAATCTGACCGACATTTTGGCCGCTTTGTAGTGTCGATTCACCGCAAGAAGCACGGGTTCAAACGTTTTTTGCGGTGGACTGGATCAATTTGGTTTCGATTTTGATCTGTTTGGCTTCGATTCGGGCTAAGTGAGTAGACTTTTTGGCGCAGGCCGAGTACAAAGTGCATCCGCTCTAGTAAAACCGCAGGTCACAGGGGTGGCGGTTTTGGGTGTGCTCTGCAGGTCGCGTAAAGTCTACTCACTTGTACTTTGGGCCTTTGGTCGTGGGGGTTGCTGGTCCCGTTTTGGTCGTCGAGAGAGGGCGAATTGAAGCGCCTCTTCTCGCTCCATGCTACAATCGCGGGCACGCCCCACAACTATATCTGCCTTCGAAAGGAGCCTACGTGGCGAACGCCATCGATCAGCTCACGGACCGCGTGCTCGTGCTCGGCCGCCTCACTATCGTCCGCCGCGCCATCACCGCTGTGGCAGTCACCATTTCCGCCGTTCTCCAGACATTCCTGATTCAGGCGTTCATTCGGCCCGCCGACCTGCTTCCGAGCGGTCTTACCGGCGTCGCGGTCCTGCTCGATCGCGTTACCTCGCTTGGCGGCGTTCACATCGACATCTCTCTCGGTATGCTCGCGCTGAACATCCCCGTGGCGCTCCTATGCTGGAGCGGCATCAGCAAGCGCTTCGTCATCTTCTCGATGATGCAGGTCGTGCTCTCGTCGCTGTTCCTCAACATCTTTCACTTTTCCCCGTTTTTGGGCGACAAGATCATGCTCATCATTTTTGGCGGCGTGGTCTCGGGTCTGGGCGCTGCCATCGCGCTCAAGTCCGGCGCATCCACCGGCGGCACCGACTTTATCGCGCTGTGGGTCTCCAACCACACGGGCAAGACTATCTGGGGCGTCATCTTTGGTTTTAACTGCTTTATCCTGGCGATCTTTGGCTTTATGTTTGGCTGGGACAAGGCGGCGTACTCCATCGTGTTCCAGTTTATTTCGACCAAGACCATCGACAGTTTCTATCGTCGCTACGACCGCGTGACGCTGCAGATCACGACGCGCAAGGCAGACGAGGTCATGACCGCCTATGTTGACCATTTTCAGCACGGCATTAGCTGCGCCGAGGTCATCGGCGGATACAGCCGCGAAAAGATGTACCTGCTGCACGCCGTTGTCTCGACCTACGAGAGTCAGGACATTATCAAGCTGGTGTGCGACATTGATCCCGGCGCCGTGATCAACGTGTTCCACACGCTCAACTTTGTGGGCGGCTGGTGGGGTGGTCATGTCGACGAGCCCATGCCCACGGCCGTACCCGATCCCGACAAGCCCGCACGTATGGCCAGCAGGCGGGCGCACCTCTGCGAGCAGGACAGCCTGCAGCAGGATGACGGGAAGTAGGGTTTTGGCATTTTGCCGGCCAAGCGTAGTCCATCCGAATGAGCCCCTCGAAAGCCTCGTTGCTTTCGAGGGGCTCTCGTTTGCCCGGGTAAAACCTACCAAAATGAAGCTGTCGCTTTTTGGTAGGGAGGGTGTATCGTTTTATCAATATGAGGTAACATGAAACTAGACGTTATATACGTATTAGTTATTTCAATATTTCGATAAGAGTGATTAGATATGCCTGCGCCCAAAAATGCACCGCTTTACCAGCAGATTTACGACGAAATCAAGGATGCGATCGAGAAAGGTGTTTATGCACCCAAGGAGCGTATTCCGTCCGAGCTTGAGCTAGCCGAGCAGTACGACGTGAGCCGCATTACGGTGCGCCGCGCCGTCGAGGAGCTGTGCTCCGATGGCTACCTGGTTAAGCAGCAGGGCCGTGGCACCTTTGTCTCCACGCCGCACATCAATCGCCAGTTTCACGCCTCGACGTTGCAGACGTTTACCGCGCTGTGTGCCGGCAATGGCATGAAGGCCGGTGCGCACGTGATCGATCGCCAGATTGTCCCGGCGCGCCAAAACGAGATGGAGTTCTTTGGCCTGCAGAAGGATGCGCTGCTGCTGCATATCAAGCGCGTGCGTACGGCCGACGGCGAGCCCATCTTTGAGGAGAACATCTTTGTGCCGTTTGATGCCTACCGCGAGCTGTTGACGGCCGATCTTGAGGACAAGTCGATTTTTGCCGAGGTCGAGCGTGTTGGCGGAATCCCGATTGTCTCGGTTGGCTACCGCACGGTCGAGGCCGTTCGTGCCAATACCGAGCAGGCGGCCGAGTTGGGCATTGCTCCGCACGATCCGCTGCTCAACCTGCGTGCCAGCTTTACCGGTCCCAATGGAGAGCCGGTCCTGATGGGTAAGCAGTACTACGTGGGATCGCGCTACGTTATGGTCATGTAAGTTACGCGGTTTTACCAAACCGCGTA
>URNU01000182.1 GCA_900549275.1 uncultured Collinsella sp.
TCGTCGAGCGATTCGGCGCGAATGGTGTCGGGCACGGGCGAGGCGATGCCGCCTTGCTGCACGCCCACGTCGACGATATCGCTCATGTAGGTAGGCAGTGCCAGATCGGCGTTGCAACTGATTACGATAAGTACGATAGCTGCGAACAGTGCCAGGATATGCTTTTTAAAGAGCTTGAGAATCCTCACTCGGCATCTCTCCTTTCTTGGTTGCGATCGATAATTTCGTTGGCACGTCTTAGAAGGCGCACCATCTCTTGGGTATCTGCTTCGCCGAACTGCTCGAGGAAGGCTGCGGTGCGGTCCTCGAATTCCCGACGCTTGATTTCGAGATCCTGGAATCCTTTGTCGGTCACCGTGACGTGTACGCGACGACGGTCGGTCTTTGAGTGCTCGCGCTCGACCCAGCCCTTGGCTTCGAGAGCGCGTAGGATATTGGCGATGCGGGCACTCGAGACCCAGGCGCGATCAGCGAGTTCGCTCGGCGTGAGCGAACCGCCGGCGAGTATGAGGGCGCGCATGACGGCCATCTCGCCGCCGAGGGCTTTGTCCGCAAAGCGCGAAATGCGCTGATGCATGCTGCCGAACTCGGTAAGGAGCTGACGCCCAAGCTCACGGAAATCGGTATCTTCCACCGAAAACCCCTAACACTAGAAACTATTTCCGGTGAAAGATGATACCCCAGCTCAACCATCCCATTCGGTAGATTTCTAGGCATGTCCCAAAAATCTACTTGGCCGCTAGGAAATATAAAGAGTGCATAAAAATTTAAAATAATTCAATTGCTGAAGCGTTTCAAAGAACTATTATGCCCGCGGTTAGGCGAGGGGTTGTCACCACCATGACGACTGGGACTCATATAATCGCCACGTGCGATGCTCCAACTTCCCGCAAGGAGACACCTTACATAAAGGGGGATGGAGTCATGGCATTTGACTTCACGGGCAAAACCGCGATCGTTACCGGCGGCACTCAGGGCATTGGCCTCGAGATTGCCAAGGGCATCGTTGCGGGCGGCGGACACGTCGCGCTCATCGCAAGGAACGCTGCCAAGGGCGAGGCTGCTGTGGCCGAGCTTGGCGAGGGCAACAAGTTCTACCAGCTCGATGTTGCCGATGCGCCCAAGGCGCGCGAGACCGTCGAGCAGATTTTTACGGACCTGCCGCAAACCAACATCCTGATCAACTGCGCTGGCGTCATCAGCACCAAGAAGTTCGACGAGATCGATGACACCGAGTGGCGTCGCACCATCGACATCAACCTCAACGGTACCTTCACTATGATGAACGCTGTGTATCCGCACTTTAAGGCGGCCCATGCCGGCACTATCGTCAACGTGAGTTCCGTTGCGGGCAAGATTGGCGGCGGCCTGCTCGGCACCGCTGCCTACGCCAGCTCCAAAGCAGGTGTTAACGGTCTAACCAAGGCAGTCGCCAAGGAAGGCGGCAAGTTTGGCGTCCGCTGCAACGCCGTGTGCCCGTCGCTCACCCTTACTGATATGACCTCGATCCTTTCTGACGAGAACTCTCAGCGCATCATTAACGGTATTCCTCTGGGCCGCGCCGCCCAGGCCAGCGAGCCTGCGCAGATGGTACTGTTCTTCGCTTCCGACCTTGCCAGCTTCGTGAACGGCGAGATCGGTGACTGCGACGGCGGCATCGTCCTGGACGGGTAATACCCCGCGGTGATCGTTTGGCGGCGACCCTGGCGACTCGGGGTTGTCGCCTTCTTTCTGACATAGGCGCGTGCGGCTTCGATTCGCATGCATCCAAAGGAGATATATATGAGTGAATCGACTGCGGTGGAGGCGCCGGCGGCAAAGGAGCCGTTCTTTAAGATGTCCTCCATCCCGGGTGCCAATATTTTGGTGCCGCTTTTGCTGGGCTGCCTGCTCAACACGCTATTCCCCGACCTGTTCAAAACGCTCGGCAGCTTTACGCTTGGCATGACCCAGCAGGGTGCAGGTCCGCTCGTGGGCGCATTTTTGCTCATCGTTGGCACGACGATTTCGTTTAAGAGCGCTCCTGCCGCCGCTGCCCGCGGCGCCATCATCATCGCCGTCAAGCAGATCGTGGTCGTTGCCGTGTCGCTGCTCATCCTTTATGTGTTCAACGACAACCTGTTTGGCATCTCAGCCATGGTGATGCTGGCCGCTTGCACGGGTGCCAACAACGCTATGTACGCTGGACTGATGGGCACCATGGGCAACGAGGCCGAGCGTGGCGCCGTCGCAATCACCACGCTCGTTGTCGGCCCTCCGGTCACGATGATCGTGCTCGGCGCCGCCGGTCAGGCTCCGATTGGCTGGTCGCTCGTGGGCGCCATCCTGCCGATTGTCGTCGGCATTATCCTGGGCAACCTGTTCCCCAGCTTTAAGAAGATGATGGCACCGGCACTTTCCGCCATCATCGTGCTCGTCTTCTTTGCCATGGGCTCGACCATGACCTTTGGCCAGCTCATTAATGGCGGTCTTCCCGGTATTCTGCTCGGCGTGATCTGCTCGGTGGTCTTTGCAATTCCCGTCATCGCGGTCGATAAACTCACGGGCGGTACGGGTGTCGCAGGTGCGGCCATTTCGAGCTGCGCCGGAGCCAATGTGGCCACGCCTGCTGCCATGGCAAGCGTCAACGGGGCCATGTACGGCGGCGCCGTGCTCGCGACGGCTACGGCACAGGTTGCTGCCTGCGCAATCGTGACGGCTATTTTGACCCCGCTGGTCACCAGCTGGTGCTACAAGCATTTTGAGGGCCAGGGTCACGGCGACAGCAAGGCAACGACCGACAAGGCCACCGCAGCAGCCTAATGTCAGACGGCAATCAAAGCTAAAAAACTAGCCACGTCACAGGGCGGCCGCGGGGGAAATCCCGTGGCCGCCTTTCAGTTTCTGAAGGGTTTCTGGGACACTTTACCCTGCTAAAGCTGGCATAACAGCTAGAGTGATGGACGTATAAAGGCAAGGGGAAATATCAAACAAATCGGTGAACGGTAGTTGTTCGCGCTCGCATTTCCTGCGGATTTGTTAAAAATGCCCTAATGGTATAAAAAAAGAAACATATAACAGCCCTGATGAAGGGGGTGGCTATGCTATCCTTCTCAAACGGGTGAAATCTTGGGTTTTGGGTTGCAGTTCCAAGGTGGACAAACGTTTTCCTCGTGCTAACGCGCGACGGAAGGCGAATGAAGCCGGTAGTGCAAGCCGAAAATTCAAGAATTCAATAAGCAGCGGTGTGAGAGAGCGCCGCATTACACGTAACTAGGAGCGTGGTTACACAATGCAGGAGGCATGGGAAGGCTTCAAGGAAGGCATCTGGACGGGAGAGGTTGACGTCCGAGACTTCATTCAGAAGAACTACACCCCCTATGAGGGCGACGAGTCGTTCCTCGCCGGCCCGACCGAGCGTACCAAGGAGCTGTGGGGCGAGGTTCTCGACCTGCTGCTTAAGGAGCGCGAGCAGGGCGGTGTCCTCGATATGGACACCAAGATCGTCACGGGTATCGTGAGCCACCCCGCTGGCTACATCGATAACGCCCACCGCGAGAAGGAGACCATCGTCGG
>URNU01000183.1 GCA_900549275.1 uncultured Collinsella sp.
ACAACTGCTCAAAATAGGCATCGAGCGCAGCGCTCAGGTCGCACGGAGCAAAACTGCGCGAGTCAAAGTCACAGTACCGGCACTTTTGGGCGCAAAACGGCACGTGCACGTACAGCGCGGTAACGGCCACCGTTAGGCCTCCAGCGGATGAGCGGGCACCGACTCGCCGGCGGCAAGTGCGGCCTCGCAGGCCACCACATCGCGCTCGATATCATCGACCAATGCCATGAACTCCTCGTATGTGGAGCAGCGCACCACTTGGGCGCGCCAGGCGGCAGCATGGGGCATGCCCTTTAGATACCAGCTCGCGTACGTGCGGGCACGCGACATGAGCGGCAACAGCTCGTGCGTGAGCGTCAGGTGCTCGCGCAGGGCATCCAGGCGCTCGACGGAGCTGCGCACCGGCACCGGTATGCCATCGAGCGCAAGGGCGCGGGCATCGCCGAACACCCAGGGATTGCCATAGATACCGCGCGCGATGAACACGGCGCTGGCGCCGGAGCTGTGCAGACGCTCCGCAGCATCCTCGGCCGAGAACACGTCGCCCGAACCGATAACGGGAATCTCGACGGCGTCGGCCACCTCATCGACGACCGACCAATCGGCCTGACCCGTATAGAGCTGCGTGGCGCAGCGACCATGCACCGCCACCGCAGCTGCCCCTGCCCCCTCGAGCATCTGGGCAAACGTCGCGGCGTTGCGGTCCTCGGCGTAAAAGCCCTTGCGGATTTTTACGGTCACGGGCACGTGCGCCGCGCTCACCGCCGCCTCGACGATCTGCTCTGCCAGCTCGGGCGTGCGCATGAGCGCCGAGCCCTCGCCCTTGGTAACGACCTTGCGAGCGGGGCATGCCATATTGATATCGATCAGCGTCAGGCGATCGCCCACACGTTCCTCGACGGCAGCGACAGCGCTCGCAAACTGATCGGGCTTGGAGCCAAAGAGCTGCACGCAGATCTGCTGTTCCTCATCGGCAGGCAGCACCAGGCGCCACGTCTTATTGCTGGCATAGGCAAGGCCCGCCACGCTCACCATCTCGCTATAGGCAAGATGGGCGCCACGGCGGCGGCACATGATGCGATAGGCGGGATCGGTCACGCCAGCCATGGGAGCCATAAGGAACGGCTGCTCGGCATAAGCACCCAGCAGCCGCTTGCTGTATTCAGAAAGCGCCATGGATCTACTCGTCCACCTTGAGGATCGCCATAAAGGCCTCTTGCGGGACTTCGACCGAACCGATGGCCTTCATGCGCTTCTTGCCCTCTTTCTGCTTCTCGAGCAGCTTGCGCTTTCGCGAGATATCGCCGCCATAACACTTGGCCAGCACGTCCTTGCGGCGCGCCTTGACGGTGGAGCGGGCGATGATCTTGTTGCCGATGGCACCCTGAATAGGAACCTCGAACAGCTGGCGCGGAATGATTTCCTTGAGCTTGTCGCACAGGCCGCGGGCCAGGCCATAGGCCTTGTCCTTGTGCACGATAAACGACAGCGCGTCCACCTCGTCGCCCGAAAGCAAGATATCGAGCTTCACGAGCTCGGAGGGACGATACTCGTTGAACTCATAATCGAGCGAGGCATAGCCCTTGGTGCGGCTCTTGAGCTGGTCAAAGAAATCCAGGATGAGCTCAGCGAGTGGCATGTCGAAGCGCATCTCGACCGATTTACTCGTGAGATGGATCATGTCGGTCGTAATGCCGCGGTGCTCGATAGCGAGCTGCATGACGGCGCCCGTATACTCGGGCGGGCAGATAATCTTGGCCTTGAGGTACGGCTCCTCAATACGCTCGATGCGCGTAGCCTCGGGCAGATCCTGCGGGCTGCGAACATCAATCATCTCACCGTCGGTCTTGTAGACGTGATAGTCGACCGAAGGGCTCGTGGCAATGAGGTCAAGGTTGAACTCGCGCTCCAGGCGCTCCTTGACGACCTCCATATGCAGCAGGCCCAAGAAACCCACGCGGAAACCAAAGCCGAGCGCCACCGAGGTCTCGGGCTCCCACACCAACGACGGGTCGTTGACATGCAGTTTGTCGAGCGCGTCGCGCAGGTTCTCGTAATCCTTGTTGTCGATCGGGAACAGGCCCGTGTAGACCATGGGCTTGGCCTCGCGGTAGCCGGGAAGCGGCTCGGGGCAGGGATTCGACGCCCACGTAAGGGTATCGCCCACGCGAACGGCCTCGGGGTCCTTCAGGCCCGTGACCACGTAGCCCACCTCGCCGACCGTCAACGCATCAACCGGGGTCTCGGCAGGACGCTTGACGCCCACGCCGTCGACCAAAAAGCCACCCTTGGCCTGCATCATAAGCAGGGTATCGCCCTTTTTGATGGAGCCGTCAAAAACGCGGACCGTGGCAACGACGCCGCGGTACTCATCAAAATACGAATCCAAGATGAGCGCCTTGAGCGGCGCATTCGCATCGCCCTTGGGCGGCGAGATCAAAAAGACGATGGACTCAAGCAGATCGTGGATGCCCTCGCCGGTCTTGCCCGATACGCATACGGCATCGTCGGCAGGAATCGCCAGGTCATCCTCGATCTCGGTCTTAACCTCGTCGGGATGGGCCGAGGGCAGGTCGATCTTATTGATGGCGGGCACGATATCCAGATTAGCGTTCATGGCGAGCGTCGCGTTGGAGACGGTCTGCGCCTCGACGCCCTGCGTGGCGTCGACGACGAGCACCGCGCCCTCGCAGGCGGCCAACGAACGCGAGACCTCGTAGGTAAAGTCCACGTGGCCCGGCGTATCGATCAGGTTGAACTGATACGTCTCGCCATCGTCGGCGTCATAGGAAACGCGAACGGCATTGGACTTGATCGTAATGCCGCGCTCGCGCTCGATATCCATGGTGTCGAGCAGCTGCGACTCCATGTCGCGCTCGTCGACGGTATGGGTGAGTTCGAGGATACGGTCACTGATCGTGGACTTGCCATGGTCGATGTGCGCAACGATCGAGAAGTTACGGATGTGGGAAATGTCAATTGAAGTATTCATGCGGACTATCTTACCCGAGCGGTACAAAAAATGGAGCCTGTTCCATAAAACAGGCTCCATTTATGCGCGTAATCTGTGTGGTGTGAAATTTACAACTTAGGCGTTGATGCTGTTCACGAGCTTGGCAAGACCGGACTTGCGGTTAGAAGCCTGGTTCTTGTGGATAACATGCTTGGCGGCAGCCATGTCGAGACGCTTGGTGACGGTCTTGAGGGCAGCCTGGGCCTTCTCGGCGTCGCCCTCGGCGACGGCGGACTGGACGTGCTTGGTCAGCGTCTTGAGCTCGGACTTGACAGCCTTGTTACGCATGCGAGCTGCCTCATTGGTGCGGATACGCTTCTTCTGAGACTTGATGTTTGCCACTTCTGGAGTTCCTTTCGAGTTCCTTGCAAAAAATGTATGACACCTCTGAGACACGGTGAGGTCATGCAAGCGCCTACTATAGCACGCTCCCCCTCAAAGGGATAGAACGAATTTGTCAAATAGGCAGGTATCATCACGATTTTCTCAAGATGTTCGTAATCCAGAGCAAAAGCGCGGTCTG
>URNU01000184.1 GCA_900549275.1 uncultured Collinsella sp.
GTTGATAGGTCCCGAAGAGCTCTTATCGCCCCGCCAGGATGGCGATGCGGGGCAATTCATATATTCGCAAGAAGGCGTCGCAGGCCCTATAGTGTTTGGTGAACAATATCGTTTAATTTTGAAACACTTGAGATGCCGGGTCACAGATGAGGCCGTGGCTGGAGACGGGGCGAACCATGGACAGCGATATCAAGCTGCAGATTCTGATCGAGACATTGTCCGCAGCCGGAGCATCGGTGCTGGCAATCGACGAGCGCGGTGGCGTTGTAATCTCGACTCTGAGTGACGCGGCGCTCGAGCAGGATATCGCTGCTTTTGTTTCCGAGCGTCTCGCTCGCGTGGGCGATGGGGCGCGCCTGGTGATGGGGCGCGAGGGTATGCGGTTGAGCTTGACGGTGCGCCCGACGGCCAAGGAGCACGGGGCGCTTTGGGTGGTCGTGGCGCGTGAGGTGCGCGCCGCTACCGCGCATGCGGGCATCGAGTGGCTCAATGCCGACGAAGTCGAGGCTCGTTACGATTCGAGCGCGTACGGCATCGTCGAAGACGCGGCGGCGGTCGCTGCCCCCGTACGGGAGAGCTATGCGCGTGGGGTGCCCCTTATGCTCGAGGGCGAGCTAGGCGCGGGGCAGGATCAGATTGCAAAACGCCTGTACCTGGATGGACCCTATGCCGATCAGCCTTTTGTGTCCGTTGCGCTCGATGAGCTTACGGATCGCGGCTGGCGCCATCTGCTCAAAAGTTCCGAATCGCCGCTATTCCAAACGGGGCTGACACTTTGCATGGGTGGCTGGCATGCTGTTGGCCCCCACCGCCTGCGCGAGCTCGTGTCCGCAATGGTCGACACGGCGCTCGCAACTCGTTGCCATGTGGTGTTGACGGCAAACGATATGCCGGGCGGCGGCGAAAGCGATCAGGCTGCCTTTGTAACCGAGCGTCTGGCCTGTGCCGTGAGCGTGGCGCCGGCGATTGCCGAGCAGGGCGGCGCGTCGGAAAAGGTTGCGCGCTATCTGGAGTATCTGGCAGATATGTTTGAGACGGCAACACCTGCCTTGTCGTCCGCGGCGGCAAAGACGCTCGATGCCTATCGATGGCCCCGTAACTATCTACAGCTGCGCGAGGTTTCGGAACGACTTTATATATTAGTGGGGACGGGCACGGCCGAGCGGTCGGTGGCGGAGGAGGTGCTCGCCCAGGAGGACGTTATCAAGACCGCGATCTTTGGTGCCCCGACGCTCGATAGTGATCTGTATATCTTGCGTCCCCTGGTCGATACCGAGCGCGATATCGCGCGGTTGGTCCTTCAGCACCTTCACGGCAACCGGACTCGTGCGGCAGAGGTGCTCGGTATAAGCCGCACGACCTTATGGCGCCTGTTGAAGGAAAACGACCGCTGAGCGAGGTGCCGTGACCGCGTGCGGCGCGTGTGATACAGTCCAAAGCAGTATGGTTTCGATTGTGTTACGGCGTGCGGGGGAGTATGGCGGAGACTTCAAAACCGAACCGAACAAAACGGAGTGCGGCGCCGGTCAGCCGACGTACGACTTCGCGGACGTGGGGCAAAAGCGCCTCGGGGTTCGACGGCTCGTTCAAGCGCACAAAATATGGCTATCCTTCGGCAAGCGCTCGCTTGGCCATGCAGGCCGAGTCCTCGTTGTGGAGACGAAGACGCGTGGTGGGCTCAAAGCTCAAGCACGATGGCACGCTTGGCTACATTAGCCGTGGTGCTGCCCGCCGTAGTGGCCTCAATCCTGCAGGCTGGCATCGTTACGTGCCGATCGTGGTCGTTGCCGCGATAATCGTCATCGCGCTCGCAGCGCTCGGATATGCCGGCGGTGGCGCCAACTTGGACGCAATGTTCAAATCGCCCGAGCTCGCGCATGCAGGCACAGAAGTTGTCGAGGGCGCTCAGATCCAGACGGGCGTCGCGCCCCAGCGCGGTATCGTTGCGGCGGCCTCCACCATCGCCGATGCACAAAAGAACGAGGGCGAACAAGGCGACGGCGCCGAAACGACTCACACGAACGAAACGACAACAACTCCATCGGCAAGATAAGTTGCGAGTGGGGCAGCAAATATGGGACGGGGCCTTTCAGCGGGTCCGCCGTTCGGTAGAACGGCGGAACTAATTACCTGACGTACACCACGTTGTCGCGGCGAGGCTTGGCCTCGGGAAGCGCGTCCTCGGCATAGCCAAGAATGCAGTTGCCGACGCCGCGCAGGCTTCCGTCGGCGGGCAGACCCCAGCTGGCCAGCAGTTCGAGACCCTCGGGCGAATCGAAAACCTCGTGGGCGCGATGAATCCAGCACGAATCGACGCCCAGCGCATAGGCAGCATTGAGCAGGTTGCCCATGGCGAGCGAACCGTCTTCGAGATGCGTGGGCACGCTGCGGTCAACCAATACCACCACAACGGTTTTGGCACCGTAGAAGGGATCGCCGTTGCTGCCCATGACTTGCGCATTGAGCTGCGAGAGGCGCTCGACGGTCGCGGGGTCGGTAACGGCGACAAACGTCACCGGCTGGCGGCCCATGCCGCTGGGCGCATACTGGCCGGCCTCGATAATGCGTGCGAGTTTTTCTGCCTCGACGGGGCGATCACTGTAGTTACGGCAGCTACGGCGATGGATGAGCGCTTCGATGGTCTCCATGGGTTCTCCTAGCGATGGCGTTGCAGATGCTCCGTTCTTACCCGTCGTGCCGTAGCCGTAATCGCGCAGAGGGCCCCAAACAGCAATAGCCACCAATCGGAGAAGTCGGCTTGCATAAAACTGCGGCAAGAATGTGAGAAGCTGATGAGATGGTTAAACGTTTTATCCCGTCTACCCTGCGGTTTTTTACCACTTGCCTAAATGATGCGCGCATAAGCTCTGATAAAGGTTTTACTAAAGGGGTACCAACGTTTATCAATGCGCTGTGGTGGCGCTGGGCCAGGAGGTAACATCATGTTCCAGGCTGGAGATGTCGTCGAGACCGACTTCGAAGGATTTCTGAAGCTGCTGCGTTCCAAGACGCGCGCTTTTGTGACGATCGACGATCACGAGTACTACATCACACACACCGATGGCTATTGGCGTGTTCAGGATTGCGAGGCCCTCAACGATAAGGGCCACTTTACTGACTGCTCCGAGCTGGTTAACACGGTCTGTGAGGTCGTCGAGCTGCCGTGGATCTGCGGCAAGAGCCTGCACGACAGCTTCTCGGGCGCCACGGTCTACGAGGCCGTCGCTGCCTAACGGGCAAATACATCGCTATTCTCGCGTGACCGCCGGCGCCGCCCCCGCGCCGGCGGTCTTTTTTGTCGATATGCTTATGTAGAGCCGACCATAGACAACGAGCTTATTGACGATAGTCAAAACTCGGACTAATGTAGAGATACAAATTGGTCAAAACTCGGACAATCGAATGGTGGGATAGATGAATAGCGCGGTTACGCTGGTCGATTTCGACCGGATGCTCAATGGACTCGATCATATCTATTCGGAGTTCTCACGCGCCTGCGGCCTTTCGGACTGCGCCTA
>URNU01000185.1 GCA_900549275.1 uncultured Collinsella sp.
ATGAACACCGACTTCTCCAAGCTGCGCAACAGTGTGTTTGTCGGTCATGTTGTTGAGAGCATGACCTTTAAGCCCAACGCGTGGTGGACCGAAAAATCTCAGGACATGGATCTGTTTAAGGAGCGCACGGGCATTGCGTTGGAGCCCACCGTGCAGGAAAGCCCCTGGTACTTCGTGCGATAGGGGATTGGCAAGGCGTCTGATCTGGGGTTATCCAGCCAGCGCCGGCCTACCCAGCCCCAACGTTTCAAGTACGTTAAACCCGTCAACGGTCGATTTTCACCCGCGAACGGTCTTTATACTAATTAGCAATATCCGCAACGTATAAGACGTTATAATGACCATAACGAAAAGGAGGAGGCAAGATGAATCAGATCATTCTCGCATCTCATGGCGGCCTGGCCGCAGGCGCCAAAGACACGCTCGAGATGGTTCTCGGCGACGTGTCGAACGTCCACGTCGTGTCGCTTGCTCGTGACGACAAGGAGCCCATCACCAATAAGGTGGACGCCATGATCGCCACGTTCAACACGGACGACACCGTCTATGTGCTGACCGATATGCTCGGCAGCTCGGTCAACAACAACATGGTCGAGCTTTCCAAGAACGGCACGAAGTTCACGGTTGTCAGCGGTTTCAACATTCCGCTGGCACTGACGCTCGCTATGAGCCCCGTCCCCGTCAAGGGCGCCGAGCTCGCGGCCCTCATCAACGAGGCCCGCACCGGCCTGACCAACCCCAACGCACCGGTCGAGGCTGCCGCAGCTCCCGCCAAGAAGGCCAAGGCGCCCCGTCACAGCTCCGGTCCCGCCAAGATCGTCCTCGCACGTCTTGACTACCGTCTGCTGCACGGCCAGGTCGTCTTTACCTGGACCACCAAGGTTCAGGCCGAGCGCATCATCGTCGTCGACAACGCTGCCGCCAACGATGACATCAAGAAGGGCGCTCTTAAGCTGGCCAAGCCCCAGGGCGTTCGCCTGAACGTCTTCACCGTCGAGCGTGCCCTCGCCAAGATGGACAAGCTCAACACCCTCGGCGAGCGCGTCATGTTCGTCTTTGGCAACACTGCCGAGATGCTGCAGTTCTGCCAGGGCTACAAGCTCGACGCCATCAACCTGGGCGCCACCGCCAACCACGACGGTGCCGATCAGGTCGGCGGCAAGGACAGCTCCGTCTTCCTCGACGCCACCCAGAAGGCCGACGTCAACCAGCTGCTCGACATGGGCATCAAGCTCTACGTCCAGCAGACCCCTACGTATCAGAGCGTCGACATCGACGCCAAGCTGTAATCAACCAGGCTTTTGCCTGACTGAAAGGAGAAGGGTATGAATACGTTCATCAGTGCGGTGCTCGTCGGCCTCGTCGGCGTGTTCTGCATGTGGGACTCCCGCCTGCTCGGTCGTCTTAACTTCGAGCAGCCCCTCGTTGGCGCTACGCTCGTCGGTCTGCTGCTGGGCGATGTGCCCACCGGCCTTGCCGTCGGTGCCGCCGTCGAGCTCGTGTCCATGGGCCTGGTGCAGGTCGGCGCCGCCGTTCCGCCCGATATGGTCCTGGGCGGCATCGTGGCCGCTGCCTTTGCGTGCCTGACCGATGCTTCCGCCGAGACCGCCATGACGATCGCCATCCCGGTCGCCGTCCTGGGTCAGCTCCTCGGCATCGTGTTCCGTTCCATCATCGCCGCCCTCACCCATGTGGCAGATAGCGCGATCGATAACGGAAAGTTCAAGACCGCCTACCGTATGCACATCTGCGCCGGCTCCGGTCTGTACGCCGTCATGTACTTCCTGCCGATCTTCCTCGCCGTCTTTGTTGGCACCGACCTGGTTCAGGCCATCGTCAACATGGTTCCCGAGTGGCTGTCCACTGGTCTTAACGTTTCGACCAAGATCATGACCGCCTACGGCTTGGCCCTGCTGCTCACCATGATGATCAAGAAGGGTATGACTCCGTTCCTGTTCATCGGTTTCCTGCTCGCCGCTTACCTCAACCTGTCCGTCATCGCGGTCGCTCTGATCGGTGTGTGCCTGGCTGTCGTCTTCATGGGCTTCAAGTTCAACGGTTCCCATGCAGCCGCCGGTGTCGATTCCGACTACGATCCGCTCGAAGACGACGAAGACTAAGGAGGAACACACTATGGCAACCGCAACCAAGGACGTGTCCCTGAACAAGAAGGTCAGCCAGTTCTTCTGGCGCTCCTGGGCCATCCAGGCCTCTTGGAACTACGAGCGTCAGATGAACATGGGCTTCCTCTACGGCATGGTTCCCACGCTCGATCGCCTCTATCCGGATGAGTCCGACCCCAAGCAGCTCGCTGCTAAGAAAGAGGCTTACCACCGTCACATGGCGTTCTACAACTGCACGCCGCAGACGAGTGCTTTCATCCTGGGCCTCGCCGCCTCCATGGAGGAGGAGTACGCCAAGGATCCCGAGAACTTCGATCCCGATTCGATCAACGCGGTCAAGACCTCCCTCATGGGTCCGCTTTCCGGCATCGGTGACTCCTTCTTCCAGGGCACCATCCGCGTTATCGCCTTTGGTCTGGGCGTTCAGCTTGCTCAGCAGGGCTCCATCATGGGCCCGATCCTGGCCATGCTCATCTCCATCGTCCCCTCTGTGCTGATCACTTGGTTCGCAGCCAAGATGGGCTATCAGGGCGGCCACGAGTACCTGAGCAAGCTTCAGGGCGGCGACCTCATGGAGAAGCTCATGTATGTCTGCGGCATCGTGGGTCTTATGTCCGTGGGCGGCATGATCGCTACGCTGATCGGCGCCACCACCCCGCTGCAGTTCGCTGAGGGCACCGTCGTTATCCAGGACATCCTGGATGGCATGATGCCCCAGATGATCTCCCTCGGCCTCACCGGCCTTATGTACTGGCTCATCAAGAAGAACGTCAACACCGGTTGGCTTCTCGTGATCGCCATCGTGGGCGGCATCGCCCTCTCCGCGGCCGGCATCCTGGCCTAGTCGCGACCAAGCGTCTAACCGCTTTCCCCCGGGGGCCTGCCTGGCATCCCATACCCCAGGCAGGCTTCCATCCCTATACGTGACAAAGGGGAGTCCCTTTGTCACATCCTCAACGGGCCGGCGACTCGGTCCAAATCACGGTAACCCTGCGTGCGCCCGGCAATGTGGCGCCGCAAAAATCGAAAGGAATGTGTCAGATGTACGAGATCGACCTTAACCTCCCTAAGCAGATCGTCGCTGACGTCCTGTCCAACCACGAGATCCACAGCGTCGCCTTCGTCGGCTGCGGTGCTTCCATGTCCGACCTGTACCCCGCCAAGTACTTCCTGGCCAACAACACGGACAAGCTGAACGTTCAGATCTTCACCGCTAACGAGTTCAACTACGACACGCCCTCCTGGGTCAACGAGCACACCTTCGTGATCACCTGCTCCCTCGGTGGCTCCACGCCCGAGACCGTCGAGGCCAACAAGACCGCCAAGAAGCACAACTGCCCGGTCGTCTCCCTCACCAACAAGGCTGGCTCCGCTCTGACCGTCGACGC
>URNU01000186.1 GCA_900549275.1 uncultured Collinsella sp.
ACCATTATAGACAAACAGCATACAACCCATAAGACAATGATAAAGAAGTATATCTTTGAGACCCGCATGGAAGTGAGAGACTACGAGTGCGACATCCAGGGCATCGTCAACAATGCCAACTATCTGCACTATACCGAGCACACCCGCCACCTCTTCCTGAAGCACACGGGGCTGAGCTTCGCCGAGATGCACAGCCGCGGCATCGACGCCGTAGTGGCGCGCATGAACCTGCAGTACAAGCAGCCGCTCAGATGCGACGACGTGCTCATCTCCCGGTTGGCCTTGCGCAAGGAAGGCATACGCTGGGTGTTCGACCACGACATCTTCCGCGCCAGCGACGAGCGCCTCTGCTTCCGCGCCACCGTCGAACTGGCGGTGCTCATCAACGGCCGCTTGGGCACAAGCGACGAGTACGACAAGGCTTTTGCCCCCTATCTCAACGACAGCACGCACCCATGAGCCACGAGCAAGACGTCATCCACGCCATCACCCTCACCCGCATAGGCTTCTACAACATGGCGGGCATGCTCGACCTCCTGCGCCGGGCAGGGTCTGCCACGGCCATCATGGAGCATAGCGCCGACATACGCCAACTGGTGCCCGACGCCTCGCCCAGGCTGGTAGAGGCTTTCCGCAACAGCGGCGACGCCGCCCATCGTGCCGAGGTAGAGTATGCGTGGGCCGTGGAGCATGGCGTAAGGGTGCTCTGCTATGGCAGCAGCGACTATCCGCAGCGACTCAACGACTGTCCCGACGCACCGCTGGTGCTCTACTACAAGGGCAATGCCGACCTCAACCAGCAGCGCGTCATCAACATCGTGGGCACGCGCCGCTGCACGGTCTACGGACAGGACATCATACGCCGCTTTGTCGCCGACCTGCGACAGCTGTGTCCGCGCGTGCTCATCGTGAGCGGACTGGCTTACGGCGTAGACATCTGTGCCCACCGCCAGGCGCTCCAGCAGGGCTTTGAGACTGTGGGCGTGCTGGCACACGGGCTCGACGACCTCTACCCCACCGCCCACCGCGACACAGCGGTGCAGATGCTGCACCAGGGCGGACTCGTCACCGAGTTTATGACCCAGACGCGTGCCGACAAGATGAACTTCGTAAGGCGCAACCGCATCGTGGCGGGTATGGCCGACGCCTCCCTGCTCATCCAGAGCGCTGCCAAGGGCGGCGGACTCATCACCTGCGACATCGCCCAAAACTACGGCCGCGACGTGTTTGCCTTCCCCGGTCCGGTGGATGTCGAGGAATGTCGCGGATGCAACAACCTGATACGCGACAACGGCGCCGGACTCATTACCTCGGCCGAGGACTTCGTCAATGCCGTCAACTGGAACGACCACCGGCTGCTCGAAGCCACGCGCATGGGCATTGAGCGGCAGCTGTTTCCCGACCTCTCGGCAGAGGAGCAGACCGTCGTCGACGTGCTCAGCGCCACCAACGACCTGCAGGTCAACCTGCTCACCGTCAAGACCGGCATACCCATATCGCGCCTCTCGGCACTGCTCTTCACGCTCGAGATGAAGGGCGTGGTAAGGTCGCTCGCCGGCGGAATGTATCATCTGCTCAAATAAGTAAGTTATGAAAATAGGAAATATAGACCTGGGCACACGCCCACTCTTTCTGGCGCCGATGGAAGACGTCACCGACATAGGCTTCCGCATGCTCTGCAAGCGGTTTGGCGCCGCCATGGTATATACCGAGTTCGTATCGGCAGAGGCCATCATCCGCTCGATACGCTCCACGCTCAACAAGATGGTGCTGCACGACGAAGAACGGCCCGTGGGCATACAGATTTACGGCCGAGACACCGCCTCGATGGTCGAGGCAGCCAAGATCGTGGAAGAGGCCAAGCCCGACGTGATAGACATCAACTTCGGATGCCCCGTCAAGAAGGTGGCGGGCAAAGGCGCCGGAGCCGGCATGCTGCGCAATGTGCCGCTCATGCTCGAAATCACGAGGGCTGTGGTCAATGCGGTGTCCATACCTGTTACTGCCAAGACCCGTTTGGGTTGGGACCACGACAGTATCATAATAGAACAACTTGCCGAACAACTTCAGGATTGCGGCATCAGCGCGCTCACAATCCACGGGCGAACACGTTCGCAAGTGTACAACGGCGAAGCCGATTGGGAACCCATTCGCCGCGTAAAGGCTAATCCGCGCATCAACATCCCGATAATCGGCAACGGCGACATAACTTCGGGCGAAGAAGCCCGCCGGCGTTTCGAGGAAACGGGAGTGGATGCCGTAATGGTGGGACGCGCCACCTTCGGCAAGCCGTGGATTTTTGCCGAAATCAATCGTGCTCTCGGCAAGGAACCGGAATTTCCGCTCCGGGGTGTCATCGATTCCGTTCACGAACCGTTGTCGCTCGACTGGAAACTCGATGTGCTCATGAACGAAGTGCGCCAAAGCGTGGAAAGAAACGGAAGCGTGAGCGGATTAATCCACATGCGCCGCCACATAGCGGCTTCACCGCTTTTCAAAGGCATTCCCGACTTCAGGGCAACGCGCATTGCCATGTTGCGCTCCGAGAATATAGACGAGATGCTTGAGCTTATGGAGGGAACACGCCCTTTGCTCGAGCTGGGAAACGAAAACATCAAACCATAAACCATTTATAAAGTCATGAAAAATCTTAGAATCGAATCGGCAATCCTTGCAGTGGGTCTTGCATTGCTCGGTGTTTTTGTTTACAACGGCATTAACAGCCTTGCAAAGCGCGACAGAGTGGTCAGTGTGCGTGGTCTGGCAGAGAAAGAGGTGCAAGCCGACCGAGTGATATGGCCTTTGGCTTACAAGACCGTAGGCGATGACCTCGGCAGCGTTTATCGCGACATTTCTTCGGCTAACAAGAAGATTCAGACCTTTCTTATTAAAAACGGCATCAAGGCTTCGGATATAACAAACGGTGCTCCGCAGGTAAACGACCTTTGGACAAACGAATATAGAGACAATGTGAACAGACAACGTTATAATGCAACGTCCGTTACAACCGTTTCGTCTTCCGATGTAGCCAAGGTAAGGGCATTGATGACCCGCACGGGAGAATTGCTTTCCCAGGGAATAGCCATTGCGCCCAACGATTACAGTTATCCGATACAGTTTGACTTTACGAGTCTCAACAAGATTAAACCGCAAATGATTGAGCAAGCCACCAAAAACGCTCGCGAGGCTGCGGAGAAGTTTGCAAAGGACAGCGAAAGCAAACTCGGTAAAATCAAGTCGGCACAGCAGGGCTTGTTCTCCATTGAAGACCGCGACTCGAACACTCCTTATATAAAAGAGGTGAGAGTAGTTACCACCGTGGACTATTATCTCGACAACTGATAGCGCACGCGGACGCAAGAATACGGCACACCGCCCCACCCGTTCCCGATAGGTGAGGGCGGTGGCTTGTTTTTATGCATGGCCCGATGCATATATTCATTTCCCGACGGCGGATTTCCGGCGTGCGGATGCCCTATTTGGTG
>URNU01000187.1 GCA_900549275.1 uncultured Collinsella sp.
GAGTACTGCTCCGTCGATATGCAGCAAGTCTACAAGTTGGGCGATCACACCAGCTTTGAGCAGGGTGCTATGACCGAGCCCGTCGCCTGCTGCCTGCACGGCATCGATATGTGCAACATCAAGCCCGGCAGCACAGTTGTCGTTATCGGCGGTGGCATGATCGGTCTGCTCATGATGCAGCTTGCCAAAAACGCCGGCGCCACCAAGGTCGTCTTGCTCGAGCCCGTCGAGGGCAAGCGCGAGGTTGCGCTCAAACTCGGCGCCGATCTGGCAATTGATTCCATCCACGAGGACGTCCCGGCCCGCCTGAAGCAGGAGGGCGTCGGCAACGTCGATGTCGTTATCGAGTGTGTTGGCAAGCCCGTCACCATTGAGCAGGCCATCCAGATCGCCGGCCACAAGGCTACGGTCATGATGTTCGGCCTCACCAAGCCCGATGAGACAATCACCGTCAAGCCCTTCGAGGTCTTCCAGAAGGAGCTTGTGCTCACCTCGTCCTACATCAACCCTTATACGCAGCGTCGCGCGCTCGAGCTCATCGACTCTGGCAGGCTCGACGTATCCTCGATGGTCGCCAAGGTGGCTTCCCTCGACGAACTCGGCGCCATCCTGTCAGACCCGGCCCTGCGTGCCATGGGTAAATATATAATCGACCCCAGCAAGTAAATCGATTGACACCTGCGCGGGCGGCCCTCACCCGTCGTTCGCGCACCCAGCTCTAGGAGACCGTCATGGCGCGAGCCATCTTCCAAACTATTTATGACAACGTGAAGCAGTCGATTGACGACGGCACATACGCCTATCAGAGTTATCTGCCTTCGGAGACTGAGCTCACGCAGCTGTTTGACTGTTCGCGCATGACGGTCCGTCGCGCCATCTCGATGCTTGCGGCAGATGGTTACGTGCTCCCCCAGCAAGGCAAAGGCATGCGCGTCATTCGCAACATCAGTGACGAGAAGAGTCGTGGTGGCGGCGGACTCGAGACCTTTAAGGAAATCGCGGTCAACCGAGGCTTTGAGCTCAAGACTGTCACCACCGTCTTTGAGCTCCTCATCTGCAGCAAGGCGCTCTCCAAGATTACTGGGTTTCCCGAAGGCTGTGAGCTCACACGCGCCAAACGCATCCGTTATGCAGACGGACAAGCCGTGTGCTCCGACGACTCCTATTACCTAAGCTCACAAGTACCGGGGCTGACACCCGAGATTGTCAACGACTCGATCTATCGTTACCTCGAAGAAGATCTTGGCATTAAGATTGCCACGGGCAAACGCGATGTAACGATAGAGCATCCCACGCCCGAGGATACGCGTGTGCTCGATCTCGACGACTTTAACGCACTCGCCGTTATACGCGGGCAGACCTACAACGCCGACGGCATCCTTATGGAATACACCGAGACCAAACAGGTCCCCGGGTTCTTTTTGCTTCATGAAACCGTGACGCGCAACGGTACCGGTCGAACCGGCCATCAAAGCAGCATGAACTAACCATCTATTAGTTGCGGTGGAATAGTTCCTAGAATGGCCAGCTTAAGGGCAAAACAGGAACTATTCCACCGCAACTTTTTTGGCCGGCGGGGCAGTACCTGTCCCACCGGCCATCATTTACGCTCCTTTAACTAGTCCGCGAGCTTTTCCACCTGGTCGAGCATCTTGTCCAGCTTGGCCTTTGCCTCGGCCTTGACCTTCTCAGCTTCTTCGTGAGCCTTCGCCTTCTGGGCGGCCTTTTCCTCGGCTTCGGGATCGACGACGACCAGATTGGACGCGTCGTGCTCAACAAGCTTGAGCGCATGCTCGGGACAAACCTTGACACAGGCGCCGCAGCCTAAACAATACGTGGACTCCAACGCAAAGCGGCCGCTTCCAACCAGATCACAGGCGAACGTGGGGCACACGTTGACGCACTCGCCGCACGACGTGCACTTGTCAAAATCGCACTCCGGCGTGCTCACCTGCATATTCTGGGCAAGCTCGGGATGGTTCTGCAGTGTCGAGAGCACCAGCTGCCGCCCATGGGTGAGCGAACGGCGACGCTTGGTCGTCGTGGTGCCGCACATGGTGTTGAGCGTACGCTCCAGCTGGGTAATCTGATGGCGATGGGCCTTGAGCTTTTGCGTCACCGAAGCCAGCGCCGCCGTCGCCGGATTGAGCTTGGTCACCGTCAGGCCCGTGGTGCGGGCAATTTTTTCCATGTACTCCTTGCGCTCGTACTCGCGAAGCTTATGGCACTTGAGGCTCTTGGGGTCGACCTCCAGGCCCATACCCGTGCCAGACCACTCCTCGGCCTTCGCAATCGCCTCGCCCAGAATGTCCTCACCGCCGGTGTTGCGGCATTTATCGCACACGCCCAACGGCAGGTACACACTCACGTTGGGATAGTCGGCCAGTACCGAAAACCAAGTCTCTGCCGTAATATCGCCCACGCAGGCAACGACGACCTCATTTTCGCGCGGCATGCGCTTGAGGGCGCGCGTGCAGGTGACGTAGGCGGTCTCGTGGCTCGTAGCAGCAGAGACGATATCGTCATACAGGTTTTTGGGCGCCAGGCGCGGCGAGATGATCGCCTCGGTCGGACAGACAGCGGCGCACAGACCGCACTTGCGACAGGAGTCGAGGATCTCGATGGCGTCTTCCTCGACCTCGATAGCGTTGACCGGGCACACGTCCATGCACGCGGTGCAGCCGCTCTTTTCGTTTTTGCAGGTCAGACACGGGATGGTGTTGCCGCGCGGGCGCTCCTTGTAGTCGGCAGGATTCCACTGCGGCGCCGACGGATCGAGTGCATCGGTCACACCGCCAAGCGGGTTTTTAAGAAAGTCGAAACCCTTGCTGATCTCGATAATGTCATCAAACAGATCGTGTTCCTGCGCCATGCGCGGCCCCTCCCTGAGCAGTGCAAACAAGCAAGAGATAATGATACGCTATCGGCCCACGCCTCGGGCAAATTACACGCGGAGCATCTTTGCGGCAAATAGCCCATGGCCTATCGCCGCCTCGATTGCACAAGATCAATCAAGCGCCAAACTATGCCTCGCACATGAGCTGCACGAGTTTTTGTTTGGTCACCTTGGCCTGCTCGTTGGCCATATTGCGCTCGTTTCTAAAGACCGCATTTGCAACACCCTGCAGATCGGCATCGGAAATCTCGCTGCACGGACCGTCCATCGAAGCCGCCGTGGGGCATACGCACAACGGCAACTCGGCATAAAACGCAACGGCCTTGGCGATATCGAGCATCTTGCCGCCGCCAATACCCACCACCATGTCGCAATACTCGGCCTGGGCTTCCTTAGCCATTTCGACAACGGCGTCTTCCGTACACGGACCGTCATAAATCTTAAAGAACGGCTCACTTAGGTCTTCGTCCAGAAATCCATCGACGATCTGCTTGCACAGCCGATCCTCGGTGCCCTGGTCAAACAAGACATAGGCAGCGCAGCCCAACCATGACAAATACCTGCC
>URNU01000188.1 GCA_900549275.1 uncultured Collinsella sp.
CCCTTGCTGCTCTCGACGCAGGCGATGGCGGGGGACCAACGGGGGTCAACACCGGTGTTCCAGGCTGCGACGGCAAAGTTGTAACCCTGGCCTGCCATGGGGGAGCCGGCAAGGTAGTTGTCGATGCGGCTCGTCCACTCGTTAATGAACGAGTCGTAATCGGAGTTACCGCTGTTCGAACTGTTCACCGTGGTGTCGATGGTGGTGTTGGCGTTGTTGGCCTGGCTGTTGGAGTTGTTGCCGCTCACGCCCTCGCCCGAGAGCTTCTCGGCGGCAGCGGCCTTGTCTGCCTCGAGCTTGGCCAGCTCGGCGGCATTCTCCTGCTCGGCTTTTGCCTGGGCTTCGCTGCGAAGCTGCTGGGCCTGTGCCAGTGCATCCTCGGCGGTTTTCTGCTCGGCCTCGAGTTGGGATTTGGCCTGCTCGAGCTCGGTCTTGTTCTGCTCGAGCTCGGTCTGCATTTTGTTGAGCTCTTCGATCTCATCGACGCTTGAGCTCGCGATCTGGTTGGTGTACCTGCAGGTGGTGATGAACTCGCCAAGGCTCTGTGCGTTGACCAGGAAGCTCACGATGGGGTTGGTGCCCTTCTGGTACTTATACAGATCGCGCATGGCGGAGCTTGCCTTTGCCTGCTGATCGGGAAGCTCGGCTTCGATCTGCTCGATGCTTGCCTCGTTGGTGTCGATTTGCTTTTGCAGATCCTCGAGCTTGGTGCGGGCCTCGTTGTAGGCGCTCGTGGCGGCTTCGATCTTCTGCTGGGCGGCGGAAAGCTGATCCTGCGTTGCCTGCGAGGCGGCATAGGCCGCGACGGGGGAGAGCATCGGCGTGGCCGTCAGCGCAACGGCGAGCGCGGCGCTCGTGATGATACGAGCCGGCCTCGACGCGACGAGCGCTGCGGTGCGATGGTTCGAATGCTGCATCCAGTCCCTCTGCAATCAATCGTAGGTTATGGTTCGAACGGTATTCTACTACTGCTTTCGACCTCAACTTGAACCTTAAAGGTTCTAAAGGGTCAAGTTGAACTTGAGGCTTTGGCTTTGACCTGCAGTTATAGTGAATTGTTGAGAAACCATAGAGTTCAACTTTAACGTTACGGAACCCTATCGAAGCTCGATTTAGAGCTTAAAGAGTTGCCATCACGTGGGGTTTTGCAACTACAGGGTTCCTTCGCGACGAGCCTGCTCCACCTCTTTAAGTGCTTCGGCAGGGGTGAAGGAACAGGTGCCATCGCCAAGTTTGACCACCTGGATACCGTCCCCGGTATGGACCTCTCCGCCGTGAAGGACTACGCCAAAGATGCCCTCGTGGGGAAAGATGCAATCACCGGCAAGATAGTAGATGGCGCAGCGGGTATGGCAAACTTTGCCAATTTGGCTGATCGCAATGATTACCTCGCTGCCAAGCTTGAGTTGTGTTCCCAGGGGGAGCGAGAACAGGTTGATGCCCTGGGTGGTGAAGTTCTCTCCAAAATCACCCTTGTGCACATTGAGCCCGCGGTCCCGGGCTGTCTGGATGGACTCTTCGGCAAGAAACGAGACTTGACGATGCCAATGTCCGGCATGGGCATCGGAGGCGAGGCCAAACTGCTCAATAACGATATCGTGTCCGTCGACGACGGGCGTCTTGCGCGTGCCTTTGTGTGCCGATGTGTTGATTGAGGTGATGCGGGCGGGTCCGTCGTAGGCGTCGTTTGCGGTGCGCAGGGGAGCGGTCGCTCGCGCGCGCTGCGCCAGCTCGCGTTTTGCAGCATCGAGTATAGGGTTATCGGTTGTAAGTTCCTGGGGCACGCGTGCGCCTTTCGTCGAGAGTGGCAATACGCTGAATCCTACAACAACGGTAGGTTCTTTGCTTGTTGTCGTACAGCGGTGGACGCCGGCTTAGCGCAGCGCTTATTGCTTCGCTTGCCATAGACACGGTAAAGCTTTAGGCGTCGGCGATTCGGCACGCTAGAAAAACCAGTTGCATAAAGACCGCCCATCGTACGGGCGGTTGATGATAGGAAGTTTCCATGGCATTGCAGTTTACAGAGCGCGAGTGCGAGGTGGCGGGTGTCGAAGTCGTCTATCCCAGCGAGAAGCGTCAGGCCGACGTGATGTCGCTCATCTACGACGAGGTGAAGGCAGGACGCGAGCCCGATATGGATAAGTTCGATCGCGTGATGTGGGAGTTTGCCTGCAGTGGCTGCGATCGCGTCATTCTGGCTTGCACGGAGCTCTCGGTGCTGCAAAAGTATCGCGAGATGCCCGAGATCACCCTCGACGCCATGGACGTCCTGGTACGCGAGTCTATTATCCGTAGCGGAGCCCCCTACCGCCTGTAGCCCTCGACCTGCCAAAAAGGGACAGGTTTATTTTGGTAGGCTTTATCTGAGAAAACAGCAAGGCCGCGACTCGTTTGATACGAGCCGCGGCCTTTTTCGTTTGTCGGTTTCCGATGGCGATGGGTTAGAAGAGGAATCCGAGGACGATGAGGGCAATGCTGATAATAAGTACGGCAATGTCCAGGCCCTTGATGGGGTAGCGCTTGTACGAGCTGGCGCGCGTACGCAGATAGAAGCCGCGCTGTTCTGCCGCCAAGGCCGTGGCATCGGTCTTGCCCACGCTCGAGATGAGCAGTGGCACGCACAGTGGCAGCATGAGCTTAAGCTTCTTGATGGGGTTCTTGGTGTCGTACTCGACGCCGCGTGCGGTCTGTGCCTCCATAATGGCGTTCATCTCCTGGCCAAACACCGGCACAAAGCGCAGTGCCGTGGTAAAGGTGAAGGCGTAGCGATACGGCACGTGCAACACCTCCACGCAGGCGTTGGCAAGGTCGTTGAGCTTGGTCACCATGAGCATCAGAATAAGCGGAAGTGCCACGCCCAGCAGGCGCAGGCAGGCCTTGGAGCCGGTGATGAGGCCTTCATCGGTGACAAAGCTCCACACCACGTTGCCATCGCGCATAAAAGCCAGCTGCAGCACCAGCATGATGAGCGCGAGTGGAATCAGCAGCTTGAGCAGCGCGAGCAGGCGGTCGACGACGCCGGCGTAGGCTCCCAGCGCGAGCGTGAGCGCCAGGAAGCCCAACAGTGCCACATAGGTATCGGACAAGAAGATGCCGATGATGATGGCGGCGGCGAGGCCCAGTTTGATGACGGGGTTCAGGCGGTGCAGCAGCGTGTCGCCCGGCATGTAGTCGATGACGTTAACCACGGCGGACCATCTCCTCGGTAATGCGAACGATATCGGTGACCTCACTCACCTGTGTAAAGGCGGGCGAGACGGTGGATGCCAGACGGCGCGAGAGTTCGATGACCTGGGGCGGCTCAACGTAGGCATGCTGCATGAGTTCGATGTTCGAGAACAGTTCGTGCGTGCGGCCGCGGTCGAGGATGCGACCGTTGGCCATCACCACGATGCGCTCGGCAAAGTCGGAAACGACTTCCATGTCGTGACAGACCATGATGACGGCGCAACCGCGCTC
>URNU01000189.1 GCA_900549275.1 uncultured Collinsella sp.
GCCGCCGATGCAGGGGATGCCGCGACGCTCGGCCTCGAGCATGAGTCCCGTGCGGGCGGGGTTGTAGACAATGTCGATGACGCCCTCGAGCGCATCGAGTCCCTCGAGCGTGCAGGGGGCGTCGGGGCAGTGGGGGAACATGCCGGCAGGCGTGCAGTTGACGAGCAACGCGGCATCGGATTGTTGCGCGATGTTACCGTAGTTGACGTCGCTCGTGCGACCCACGGGTATGACGATGGCGCCCAGGTCGCCGAGCACCATGCTGGCCGTGGTGCCTGCGCCGCCGGTGGCGCCGAGCACGAGGACCTTTTTGCCGGCAACCTCAACGCCCAACTCCTCGACCAGGCACTGAAAACCAAAGTAGTCGGTATTGTCGCCACGCAGGCGGCCATCGGGCAGGCGTGTGATGGTGTTGACGTTGCCCATGCGCTCGGCCAGTGGACTCAGCTCGTCCAGGTATTCCATGACGGCGCGCTTGTAGGGGATGGTCACGTTGGTGCCCTCCCACTCGTTGCCCGTCATAAAGGCCGCGAGGTCTTCGGGTTCGCGTTCAAAACGCACGTATTCGAGTCCAGCGAGCTCTTTGTAGATGGTCGGGGTGTAGCTGTGGCCCAGCACGCGGCCCAGCACGCCGTAGGGACGGGTTGCGGCGGTATCGGTCATCTAGAGCACCTCCGTGTAGCTGCCAAAGTAGGTGAAGCTCTCGCACACGTCGTCGATCGAGTCGAGCAGGTCGTCGAGGGCCTTGCTGCCAAAGGGGCAGTCCAGGTCAAAGTAGAACATAAACTCAAAATCGCGCCCGGGGATGGGGCGGCTCTCGAGCTTGATGAGGTTAATGTTGAGCGCATAGAAGCGCTCGAGCACGCGATAGAGGGCGCCCGGCTCGTTGGCCGTGGTGATCATAAGCGAGGTGCGGTTGGCACCGGGGTAGACGCGCGGCTCGCGGCTGATGACGACAAAGCGCGTGTAGTTGTTGTCCGAGTCCTGGATGTTGGGCTCCAGCACCTCCAAGCCGTAGAGCGCCGCACAGCTGCGCGAGGCGATGGCGGCGACGTCGGTGCGTTCGGAGTTGGCGACCATCTCGGCCGACATGGCGGTATTGGGGTACTTGGTGGCGTGCAGGCCGTGGGCCTCGATAAAGCCGGCGCACTGGGCGATGGCCTGGCCATGGCTGTAGACCTCGCGCACGTCTGCGAGCTTAGTGCCGGGCTTGACGAGCAGGTTGTGATCGATCTTAAGGCGCAGTGAACGCACGATGTGGAAATCGAACTGGGCGAGCAAGTCGTAGACGGCGTTGACCGATCCGGCAGTTGAGTTTTCGATGGGCAGCACGCCAAACTCGCAAAAGCCGTCGCGTACGGCGCGCATAACGCCCTCGAAGGTCTCAAAGAAGGCGATATCGGGCACGTCGAAGAGCTTGCACGCGGCAATCTGGCTGTAGGCGCCTTCGACGCCCTGGCAGGCGACGGTGGCCGTCTGGGGGAAGGGCGTGTCAAAGGCTGCGGCCGTGGCATGGGCCTTTTGCGACACCGTGATGCCCTTGAGCTCGTTGATGTAGCGCTGCTGCTCGGCCTTGCTCATGCTCATGAGGAGGCGGAACAGGGCGATGGTCTGGGCCTCGTAGCGCTCGGGTGCGCGACTGGCGAGGTTGTTGAGTTTGGAGCGCTCGCGGGCGGGGTCAAAGACGGCCTTGCCCATCTCGATCTTTGATTTGGCGACTTCGGTGGCAATGTCCATGCGCTCGACAAAGCTGTTGAGCAGCGTGGCGTCGATGCCATCGATGGCCTGGCGGATGTCAGCAAGGTCCATGGAGACCCCTTTCACGTGTCGGTGATTTTTCTGGGACGGGGATTAAAAAATCATTAGGTACACAATGATTTTTTAATCCCCGTCCCAGAAAAATCACTGGATGGGCGTGGGGGCCGGAGTTGGCCCCCGGAGATTTTTAGCGCTGGGCGGCGTCCTCGAGGAGGGCATCCCAGATGGCGAGGGCGGCGGCTGCCTCGGCTACGGGGACGGCGCGCGGGACGATACAGGGATCGTGGCGGCCGTGGACCGAGAGCTTGGCATTTTCCATGGTGTCCATATCCACGGTCTGCTGCTCACGACCGATGGAGGGCGTCGGCTTCACGGCCATGCGCCACATGACGGGTGCGCCGGTGGAGATGCCGCCCAGGATGCCGCCGGCGTTATTGGACTCGACTGCAATCTCGCCGGTCTCGGCATCAACGCGGTACGGATCGTTGTTCTCGCCGCCGCGCATGGCGGCTACGGCAAAGCCCATGCCAAACTCCACGCCCTTCACGGCGGGAATGCCAAACGCGATCTGCGCGATGCGGTTTTCGATGCCGTCGAACATTGGGTCGCCGATGCCCGCGGGAAGCCCGTAAATGCCGCACTCGACGATGCCGCCGATGCTGTCGAGCTCGTCGCGCGCCGCCAGAATTTCCTCGCGCATGCGACCGGCAGCAGCGGCGTCAATGCAGGGCAGCTCGTTCGAAAGGATTGCCCTGCGGTCGGCCTCGCGATAGACCATGTCGTCCATGGGCAGGTCGGAGATGCAGCCGATCTGCGCGACGTGAGCCATCACGCGAATACCGCGGGCATTGAGTGCCTGCAGCGCGATGCCGCCGGCGATGCACAAGGGAGCCGTCAGACGACCGGAGAAGTGTCCGCCGCCGGCGACGTCGTGCATGTTGTGGTACTTCACGCGCGCCGGAAAGTCTGCGTGCCCGGGGCGGGGCTTGCGGCGCAGCTCGGAATAGTCCTTGGAGCGCGTGTTGGTGTTCTCGATAATCGCGGCGATGGGTGCGCCGGTGGTGTGTCCATCGACCACGCCGGCGATGATATGCGCGGCGTCGGCCTCGCGGCGCTTGGTCGCGGTCTCGTCGCGACCGGGGGCGCGACGGTCCAAAAAGGCCTGCAGCTGCTCTTGGTCAATGGCAATACCGGCAGGAATGCCGTCGAGTGAGCAGCCGATAGCAGGGGAGTGCGACTGACCGAAAATACTCAGATGCAAAACGTTGCCAAAGGTCGAGGACATGCTATTCCTCCTCGAGCCTGACCTTGCCGCCCAACAGGCGGTAGTGGTCGAAGAAATCGGGATAGGACTTGTTGACGGCCTCGGCGCCGTGGATTACGACCTCGCCGGTGGCACGGCTTGCAGCAATAGCGGCCATCATGGCGATGCGGTGGTCGTTGTGCGAATCGACTTCGCCGCCGGTAAAGGCGTCGACACCTTTGATGATGAGGTCGTCACCGGCAATGCGCACCTGTGCGCCCAGTGTGGTGAGCTCGCGGGTGGTGGTGGCCAAGCGATCGGATTCCTTGATGCGCAGGCGGGCGCAATCGCGGATGAACGTGCGACCCTGCGCCAACGATGCCACGGCCGAGATAACGGGCACCAGGTCGGGGATGTCGTG
>URNU01000190.1 GCA_900549275.1 uncultured Collinsella sp.
CACGCGAGCAAGGTGACGTGAAATGAAAGGGCGCAGACCTTATGGTCGCGCCCTTGAAATTGAACGTCAGATTGCCGCGTATACGGGTTTGCAGCGTCGAGCCGTTACGCGGTTTGGTAAAACCGCGTAACAAATTACGCGAGTTTGGCTCCGACGATCTTTGCCGCGGCCGGCTTATCGAAGTTACCGCCAGTGGCCTTGCCCAGAGCCCCCATGACCTGGCCCATCTGTTTCTTGGACGTGGCACCCAGCTCGGCGATGACCTGCTCGATCAGAGCCTCGAGCTCCTCGCCCGAAACCTGCGCGGGCAGCAGGCTCTCCAGAATTTTGACCTGCTCGGTCAGGTTGTCGGTACGCTCCTGGTCGGTACCGGCCTTAATGGACATCTCCAGCGTCTCGCTCGTCTGCTTAATCAGACGCTTGATCATGCTGTTGACGTCTTCCTCGGTCACGTCGCGGCGCTCGTTAACCTCGATGTTCTTCACCTCGGCCTTGACCTGGCGAATGATGGACAGGCGAACCTTGTCCTTGGCCTTCATGGCCGCGATCATTTCCTTCTGCAGCTCTTCGTTGGTCATCTGCAAATCCTCCTCAATAGCGTGGGCGGTACTCACGCGGGCACCGCCCCATGATTACTCAGTCGTCGACGAATCGTCGGTCGAGCTCTTGGTGACGCCCTTCAGGCTCACGTTATAGGGTACGTCCTTGGGCATGGGATTGACGGTAATGTCGGCGTCCTTCTTGTACTGCTCCAGCCACTCGCTGTATGCAGTACTGGCCGCCTGCGTCTTCACCACGTTAGAAACGTACTTCTTGATGTCCTTGGGTACCTGCTTGATGTCATCGACCTGGTTATCGACATGGAAGTAGTCGGTGCATTTGATGACATGGTAACCGTACGTCGACTCGACCACGTCGCTCACATCGCCCTTGTTGAGCCCCTCGAGCGCCGCCTGGTAGCTGTCGACGAAGGTAGTGAGCTTATCCCAGCCCACATCGCCCTTCTTCTCCTTGGAGCCGGTGTCATCGGAATACTGCTCCACGGCGTCCTCAAAGCTCAGCTCGCCGGAGTTGATCTTGTCCAGGCACTCCTGCGCCTTGGCCTTGGCGGCGGCCTTGTCCTCGTCGGATGCGTCGGAATCAACCTTGATCAGGATATTCGACGAGCGGCGGGCATCGTTGTAGTTAGACAGGTTCTCGTTGATGTAATCGACGATCTCGCTGTCCTTGGGCTTGTTGGTGGGCGCCACGGCATCCTTGAGCTTTTGCTGTGCCAGGCTCTCCTTGAGCGAGTCCTTGTAGGTGTCCTCGGTATAGCCGTAGGTCTTAAGGGTCTTCTTAAAGGTCTTAGCACCGCCCGCGCTCTTGCACGCGTCCTTCCATGCCTTCTCGACCTCCTCGTCCGACACCGTCACGCCGTTTTCCTTCTGCGCCTGCTGAAGCAGAATCTGCTGCGTGTAGGAATCGATGAGCTGCTTGCGGTACTTCTTGGGCGTCAGATCGTTGTCGACCAGATACTGCGCCCAGTCCTTGTCCTTGGTGTAGCCGTAGGACGTGCGCATGCTCATGATTTGCTTGGTCACGGTATCCTCGGTGAGGTTGGTGCCATTGATGGTGGCAGCCACGCCACCAGTGAGCTTATAGCCCGAGCTGGCGCTTTCGGTCTGCGACATCAGGCCGGAGCACGCCATGGCCGAGACGGAAAGCAGCATTGCCAGCACGCCGATAACCACCAGGACGACCTTGACGGTCTTAGATACGTACGTCTTGCGCTGCTTCTTACGAGAGCTGGAGGCAGCACGAGTCTGCTGCTCGGGCGTCGGCGCGGCCTCGGAGTTCTTTTTCTTGTTTGCCATAGTTGGCCTTTCGCATCACGAATCGAACAAACGCCATTGTGTCACAACGCGGCCCCCGCGACACACCTGGTGCATGGGGGACAGGTTAATCTGCACCATTTTGGTGCAAAGGGAACAGCTCTGGCAGCTGGCAGTTAGGGACGTTCCTTTTGTGCTGGCAGTTAAGGACAGTCCCCAAGTGCCGGCTTTAGAAGTGGCGGCGAATGGCGTCGACCATGCCCTGCGACGTGGTTTGGCCGAGCACATCGGCTGCGGCGTCGGCATCCATAAAGATATTCATGAGCGCTTGCAGGGCCTCGACTTGGCCGCCCGGCTCGGCAATGCCCAGATTGATAATGATCTGCGCGGGCACGGGGGCGCCCATGCCCGCCATAGCATTGAACATGACGGGCGCGGCGGGCTTTACCACCGCGATATAGGGCTTAGCCACAAACCCCGGGTCGGTGTGCGGGATAGCGATGTTGGCCGCCGGCATGGCAAGGCCCGTGGGATAGGCATCTTCACGCGTGCGGACGGCGTCGAGCCAACCGGGCACAATGTAGCCGCGAGGTGCAAGCTCGTCCTCGAGCCGCGCAAACACCTCATCCGGCGTCGCGCACTCCCAATCAAAAAACACCAGCTCAGGCGTAAACAGTGCTTCGCTATCCGCCATGCGCTCACCTCTCTCACCTAGTCACCTGCGACGTTCTTAAACGACTTGGCATTCAAGAACGTCGCAGGTGACTACCAAAAACAAAAGGTGGTCACACGCACCTTGGCGCCAATGACCACCCTGACCACTCAACTAAATTGTACTGTGCACCGCTAGCCGCGGGGTGCATCAATTGCCACTTTGCCGCTCTCCAGCACGTGGACGCGACCGTCGGCGAGCATCTGAACAACCTCGGGATACAGCACGTGCTCAATCGCGTGGATGTGCTCCTCGAGCGTGTCGACATCCCAACCTTCCTCGACAGCCAGCGCGCGCTGGGCGATGATGGGGCCGTTGTCGTAGATCTCGTTGGCAAAATGTACGGTCACACCGGTCACCTTGACGCCGCGTGCAAAGGCATCGTCGATCGCATGCGCGCCGGTAAAGCTCGGCAGCAGCGCCGGATGCAAGTTGACCACGCGGTTGGGAAACGCCGCCAGCAGCGGCGTATGCACCATGCGCATGTAGCCAGCCATGACTACATATTCGCAGCCACGCTCGAGCAGCTCGTGCGCGATGATCTCGTCGGCGGCGATGGGGTCGGCATAGACATCCTTGGACAGCGTAAGCGTCTGGATGCCTGCACGCTCCGCACGCTGCAGACCCTTGGCCGAAGGACGGCTCGACACCACGAGCTCAATCGAGGCATTGAGCTTATCCGCGGCGATCAGGTCGATCAGCGCCTGCAGGTTGGTACCCGAACCGCTGATGAGCACGCCGATCTTGAGCGGCTCGGCCGTATCGGTACCGGTCGGACGGGTATAGGGCACAAAGTCCAGGCCCTCGGCGGCAGCCATCTGCTCGTTAGCGCTCATCGGAGTACACGACCTTACCGGAACCCTCGACGCACTCGCCCACGCGGAACGGCTTC
>URNU01000191.1 GCA_900549275.1 uncultured Collinsella sp.
GCCAAATACCTAAACGGCGTGACGTAGGCCGTGGCGGCAGCGGTCATGGCACCGGTCGAGCCGGCCGAGAAAAACGCGTCCGCATTGCCCTTCTTAATGGCACGGCACGCAAGCACGATCGAGGACTTGCGCTTGGTCATCACGGCGCGGATGGGATCGTCCTCCATGCTGATGACGTCGGGGGCCTCAAGGGCCTCCACGCGAGCATGCGCTGCGGCAAAGGGGTTGACGATTTCGGCGGGACCGACGGCCAAGACCTCGATCTCGGAATCTGCCGCAAGCGCAGCCTTGATACCATCGAGAACAACCTGGGGCTTCTCGTCTCCACCCACAACGTCTACACAAACGCGAACGTTACTCATTTCATATGCTCCTTATACAAAAATGGCCGACTCATTGAGCCGGCCATTGTGGTTCCAGTTGGAACGGCATCGCATCCAGAGTATACAGTTACTCGGTAACGATAACCTCGCGGTCCTTGTAGAAACCGCAGCTGGGGCACACGTGGTGCGGGAGCTTAACAGCACCGCAACGGGGGCACGTGGACTGAGCCGCAGCCGAGATCTTCATGTTGGCGGAACGGCGGGTATGGGTGCGGATACGACCCTGCTTTTGTTTAGGTACGGGCATAGTGACCTTCCTTATGAACTATCCAGTGTGGCGATTACGCGCAAGTAGCGATACTACCACAGTTTTACTCGTCAAGCTTGAGATTCTTCAATGCTGCAAATGGATTTTCCGTGGCAGCGGCCCATTCGGCCTCCGCCTTGGCGGCGCAATCGCATTGCTCGACGTTGAGATTGATGCCGCAAGTGGGGCACAGGCCGCGGCAATCGGGCTTGCACAGGACAACGAACGGCGTGTCCATGACGACCGCGTCGTTGATGGGCTCACCCAGATCGACGATGCGATCCTCGCCCAGCAACTCGTAGCCGTCTTCGTAGGCCTCGGGGTCCTCGGGCTCCTCAAAGAGGTAGAACTCCTCGATCTCGCCTGCGATATCAAACGAGGCGGGCTCCAAGCAGCGGTCGCACTCGCCAGTGGCGTGGGCGCGGACCATGCCCGAGAGCAGAACACCGGTGCCAGCGTTGGTAAAGACCACGTCGTAGGCAATGCCGTCCTGCAGCTGGTACTCCTTCTCGCCCACCGTGTAGGCGGCGACATCGACCTTGCCGGTCAGCGGATATGAGTCTCCGGGAAACTCGAGCTGCTCGGAAAGATCGACGGTTACGCTCGGGAACTCGGCCATTACCACTGCCCGTTCTGCTGCGCGGCACCCTCATTGAGCTGCTGACGGCAACGGGTGACGGTGCCGGTCAGGCTCTTGAGGTTCTCCTCGAGGTGCGTAAAGACCTGCTCGGCGTAATCCTCGGCGGCATAGCGCGTCTCGCGCTCGTACTGCTGGGCACGGTCGCGGATGTCGTCGGCCTGCTGCTGGGCTAAGCGGACGATCTCCTGCTCACCGGCAATGGTGAGCGCCTGCTGCTGAGCATCGGCAATGATGGAATCGGCCTGAGCGGCGGCAGAACCCATAAGCTCCTCACGCTCTTTGAGGATACGGCGGGACTTCTGCCACTCCTCGGGATAGCTCATGCGGATCTCATCGAGGATGTTAAAGAAGACGTCGGCGTCGATAACCTTCATCTGGGCGTTCTTGCCGAACGGCGTCTTAGCCTCTTCGATGAGCCCCTCGAGCTCGTCGACAAGACTCACGATCCTGTCGCCAGGAAAATTCTCGCCCGGCATCCGGTCTCCTTTCATAGGTAACATATCATCGTGTTAGTTTACCACATGCCACCAGGCAATAAAAAACGTCACGAAAAGCGATGTTTGAGCGCTTCGACCACGTTGGGCGGCACAAACGTCGACACGTCGCTGCCAAGCGAAGCGATCTGGCGTACCACCGAGCTCGAGATGTAACCGTACTGCGGAGCACTCATGACAAAGATGGACTCCAGCTCGTTATCCAGACGGTAGTTGAGGTCTGCCTGCTGCAGCTCATACTCAAAGTCGGTCATGGCGCGCAGGCCCTTAACGACGGCACCTGCCCCCTGTTCACGTGCAAAGTCGACCAGCAGGCCGGTGAAAGGCAGTACCTCAATGCCGTCCAAATCGCCGAGGGCCTCGCGGGCCAGCGCCACGCGCTCGTCGAGCATAAAGGTGGTACCAACGCCGTTTTTACCCTGAGATTCGGCCACGGCGACAATCACGCTGGGAAAGATGCGGCGGGCTCGGCGGATCACGTCTATGTGGCCAAAGGTGATAGGATCGAAGGTGCCCGGGACGATCACGCGGTTGATGGTGTCATTCATGGGTGTCCTCCGAAGGCGCATCCTCGTCAATTTCGTTCTCGTCAGCATGGCCGTTCTCGTCCTCGGCCGCCCAGCGCAGCAAGTCAACCGAGGTAATGCCGTAGCGCTTCTCCCGCACGGTCCCAAAACCAGCCGGATGAGCGCCCGCATCGGATGCGGCATGCTCAAACAGGGCAAAGGCCCCGGGCGTCAGCAGCCCCTGCTGGGAAAGATTTTGCAGCAGCTCCTCGACCGGCTCGGCGCCAAAAGCATACGGCGGATCGAGCAGGACCAGATCGAAGGGGCCGCCCGGTACACGGCCGCGCGAAGCACTCGCCAGCACATCACCGGTAACGACGCGCCAGCGCGAGCGGTCGCGGCACAGCGACTCGATATTCTTGGTGATCAGACGGGCGGCATTGCGATCAATCTCGAACGTGGTGAGCGTGCGGGCGCCACGCGAGAGCATCTCGATACCCAGGGCACCGGAGCCGCCAAAGGCATCCAGCACGCGGACCTCGTCCAAATCGAAGTCGAACGCCGACATGACCATGGATGCACATGCCTCGCGCACGCGATCGGTCGTGGGACGGGTGACATCGCGCCCGCGCGGCTCTTCGATCTTACGGCCGCGCCATTCACCGCCGATGATTCTCATCCTCCGCTGACCTCCTTAAAGATATGTCGATAGCGCGTGGCGACCGCATCGCGCAAGGGACGCGTCGCCACGGAGTCAAGGTTGCAAGCATACCGCAAGAGCTCGACCGCGTCCAAATGGGCCCATTCGATAAGATCCTCGTCGACGTCCAGGTCCACAAAGCGCAGGGTCACGCCGCCGTGCTGGCGATAACCCAGGATCTCGCCCTCATGGCGCAGACGCAGGTCCATCTGGGCGAGCGTAAAGCCGTCCGAGGTCTTCTCGAGCGACTGGAGGCGGTCTTGTGCCGCCGAGGCGCCGCCATTGCCCTTGGAGTGCGTCATGACCAGGCAGGTGCCCGACACGCTGCCGCGGCCCACGCGACCGCGCAACTGGTGCAGGGCCGCCAAGCCAAAGCGCTCACCGTTCTCGATGACCATGACGGTGGCGTTGGGCACGTCGACGCCCACCTCGACCACCGTGGTCGA
>URNU01000192.1 GCA_900549275.1 uncultured Collinsella sp.
GGTACAACTCAACGTGAACAATGATGGCCCGCCACATGTTTGGCGGGCCTTTGGTTATTTGACGAAAGGATCGCAGCCATGAGCGAGAACGATTCCCAGCGCCCCCAGGATCCGGGCAATGCCGGCGATACTCAGCAGCAGCCGCGCGTGCAGGTGGAGTCGACGCCTGCCGACGGCAACATTCCCTACGTGCAAGCCTACGACACGCAGACCGGCAAGCCGCTGGACGGGCAGCAGGTTGTAAACAAACACACGGTGGTCAAGACCAAGACTAAAAAGCTGCCGATCTTTATTACGGCGCTCGCTGGCTGTGCGTGCGGCGCCCTGCTGGTCATCGCGCTCATTATGAGTGGCACACTCGATATCGGCGGCGGCAGAAACGCCGTGACGGCGGGTGCTTCGGGTTCATCGACGCAAAAGATCACCATCGATTCCGAGGACACCACGCTGGCCGAGGCCGTCTCTGCCAAGGCCCTGCCCTCCGTCGTTTCCATCACCGCCACTTCGAGCGGCAGCCAGAATGGCTCGCTTTCGCAGTCTGCTGATGAGTCGGATAACTCGGGCAGCGTTGGTTCGGGCGTGGTGCTCGATACCGAGGGCCATATCCTCACCAACAACCACGTGGTCGATGGTTACGACCAGTACGTGGTGACCATGGACGACGGCACCACCTACGAGGCCGAGTTCGTGGGCAACGATGCTTCAAGCGACCTAGCCGTCATCAAGCTCAAGGATGCAGACGCCTCCAAGCTCACGCCGATCGAGATCGGTGATTCCTCCAAGCTCAACGTGGGCGAGTGGGTCATGGCGATCGGCTCGCCGTTCGGCAACGAGCAGTCTGTCTCCACGGGTATCGTGTCGGCGCTGTATCGCTCCACGGCCATGAGCTCTACCAGCGGCAACACCATCTATGCCAACATGATCCAGACCGATGCCGCCATTAACCCGGGCAACTCCGGCGGCGCGCTCGTCAACGACAACGGCGAGCTCGTGGGTATTAACTCGCTCATCGAGAGCTACTCGGGCTCCAGCTCGGGCGTAGGCTTTGCCATTCCGGTCAACTATGCCAAGAACATTGCCGACCAGATCATCGACGGCAAGACGCCGGTGCATCCGTACATGGGAGCTACGCTTTCGAGCGTCAATGCGCTTAACGCCCGTACTAATAAGCTGAGCACCGATAGCGGCGCGTATGTGGCGAGCGTTGTCGAGGACGGTCCTGCCGCCAAGGCTGGCATCCAAGAGGGCGATGTCATTACCAAGCTGGGCGACGATGAGATTACGAGCGCTGATGGCCTGATCATCGCGCTGCGCAGCCACGAGGTGGGCGAGAAAGTCGAGATCACGCTCATGCGCGGCAAGGAAGAGAAGAAGGTCACCGTCGAGCTGGGCTCCGATGAGGAGTTGCAGAACCAGCAGCAGGACGACAGTTCGACCGACACCGGCAACGGCGGTATTACCGACGAGCAGCTGCGCCAGTACCTGGAGGAGCTACTAGGCCAGCAGGGCCAGGGTCAGGGATACGGCCAGGGTTACTAACGAGCCGTATCGCACATACCGATGCCAGAGGGGGCCGTCCCATCAATGTGGGACAGCCCCCTCTTTTCTCATTGATCCGTTGGGGACGGAGGAAAACGGATCATTTAGAACTGGCAAGGGCATGGTTTGATCGCGCGATCCACCCCGGCCTGGTGGCTGCCGATTCGGTGCGGTTCGAAAGGGCTATTCGGCGCCAAAGTGACCGGTGGTACTCTAGTAACCGTTTGAAATCGAGCGAAGGAGTGCCGCTATGGAGCAATCGAGCCTGTTTGGTGACGGTGTGGACATCGATACCGAAACGCCCGCGAGTGCGGATGTCGCTGCACCGGCCGATGCCCGTGCCCAGGCGGCAGCGCGTGCGGCCGAGCTGCGCCACGAGCTCGATTACCACGCCTATCGCTACTACATGCTCGACGCACCCGAGATCACAGACGCCGCCTTTGACAAAATGCTCGTTGAACTGCAGGAAATCGAGGCGACCTACCCCGACCTGGTGACGCCCGACAGCTATACCCAGCGCGTGGGCGGCTACGTGAGCGAGCAGTTTACGCCGGTCATGCACATGGCGCGCATGTATTCCATGGACGATGCCATGGATCTGAACGAACTCGACGCGTGGCTCCAGCGCACCGAGGATGCGCTCGGTGCCGGTGGCGTCACCTATACCTGCGAGCTTAAGATCGACGGTCTGGGCGTGGCACTTACCTACCAAAACGGCACCTTCGTACGCGCGGCAACGCGCGGCGACGGCACCACGGGCGAGGACGTGTCGCTCAACGTCCGTACCATCAAGGACGTGCCCATGCACCTGTCCGAGCCGGCGCTCGCCCACATGGGCGCCGACCGCGAACGCACCATCGAGGTGCGCGGTGAGGTCTATATGCCCAAGGGCAGCTTTGTGCGTCTGAACGACGAGGCCGATGCCGAGGGTCGCGACCCCTTCGCCAACCCGCGCAACGCCGCCGCCGGCAGCTTGCGCCAAAAGGATCCCAAGGTCACAGCGCGCCGCGACCTGGCCACCTTTATCTATGCCATCGCCGATACCGATCCGCTGCACGTCCACAGCCAGCGCGAGTTTCTGGACTGGCTGCGTAGCGCCGGCTTTAGCGTCAACCCCAACGTGGCTCGTTGCGCCACGCCGGCCGAGGTTCACGAGTTCTGTGCCCAGGCTCTCGAACATCGCGGTGACCTCGATTACGACATCGACGGCGTGGTCGTAAAGGTCGACAGCTTTCAGCAGCAGCTCGACCTGGGCTTTACCGCCCGCGCGCCGCGCTGGGCCATTGCCTTTAAGTTCCCGCCTGAGGAAAAGCAGACCGTCCTGCGCGAAATTCGCATCCAGGTGGGCCGCACCGGTGTGCTCACGCCGGTCGCCGAGTTCGACCCGGTGACGGTCGCTGGCTCCACCATCGCGCGCGCCACGCTGCACAACATCGACGAGATTCGTCGCAAAAACGTGCGCGAGGGCGACACCATCATCGTGCACAAGGCAGGCGACGTAATCCCCGAGGTCGTGGGCCCGGTGCTCGACAAGCGCCCGGCCGATTCGGTCGACTGGCACATGCCTGAGGTCTGCCCCGTGTGCGGCAGCCCCGTGGTCCACGAGGACGGTGAGGTCGCCTACCGCTGCGTCTCCATCGATTGCCCCGCACAGCTCAAGGAGCGCCTGCTCCACTGGGTGAGCCGCGGCTGCATGGACGTTGATGGCCTGGGCGACGAGATCGTCGACAAGATGATCGCCGCCGGCCTAATCCACGATGTCGCAGACTTCTATCAGCTCACGGTCGACGACATCGCCGGACTGGACACGGGCCGCACCTATGCCAGCTCCAACAGCAAAAAGGGCGTTAA